>JACQED010000147.1 GCA_016200785.1 Chloroflexota bacterium | reverse complement strand
GCGCTTCGCCAGTTCCTTCACCATCGTGATGAAATTCCGGTCTTGCGGAATCTTCACGTTGTTGCAGCCGGCAAAGAGGCAGACGCCGGCGATGTTTCCGTTGACGATGTTGTCAATCAGCGGCTTGAGCGGATCACCGCCATCGAGTTTGGCGAGGATGCCGAGAACCGCCTCGGCGGAGACGCCGGCGATGGCCGTACTGCGGACGTCGGGGATGTGCGCTTTGGCCGGGTCGCGCGCTTTGAAGGCTTCGATCGCCATTCGCAGAATCTTCCGCGCTCCCTCGGCCGCGTGTTCTTCCTCGAAGTTGACGTGAATCGCGCCGGGCATCTTCGCCATGCCCATCGTCGTGATGACTTTGGTCTGGAAGCCCTCGGCCATCTTGGTGAGGCTCGGCATGACACATTGATAGTCCACGATCATCGCGTCGAGCACCCCGGTGAGGATGGCGAGTTCCTGCGACACCGACGAGGTCGCCATCGGGATGCCGTGCCGCATCATCACCTCGTTGCCGGTGCAGCAGATGCCGACGATGTTGATGCCCTCGGTCGCGCCGGCGGCTTTGGCCGCGCCCTCCATCTCCGGCGCGATGGTGACGACCATATCCGAGAGCACCGGGTTGTGCCCGTGCACGGCGACGTTGACCGCGTTCTTCTTCAACGTGCCGAGGTTGGCGGCGGCGACCGTCGGCTGGGGCACGCCGAAGAGAATGTCGGAGAGATCGGTGGCGAGCGCCATGCCGTCGTAGTCGGCGACGGCGCACTTGATGCCGCCGAGCAGAAGGTTCACCGGATCGGCGTCCACGCCGTTCGTCGTCCGGTGCATCACTTCCGAGATCGCGGAGTCGATGCCGTTGGGCAGAAGCCCCATGTCGCCGAATTTCTTCAAGCGCGCCGAGGTCAGCGTCTTCGTTGCCCAGGCCACCGGCGCGTGGCGCTCGGAGAATTCGTCCAACGCGAGGTCGGCCAGTTCGCCGGCAATCACTTCGTCAGGCTTGCCGTCGAGCTTGACGCCCATCCGCTCGGCGACGGCGCGAAGTTTGCCTGAGTCGCGGATGTGATAATCCGGCGCTTTGCCATCGGCGAGTTTCTTGAGCGTGTGGGCGAGGTGTTTGGCGTGGCCGGAGTGCGCCGCCGTGCCGGCGGCGATGGCGCGGTCGAGGCCGCGCGCCACAAACGTGTCGGCCGTCGCGCCGCACACGCCCGCTTTCGGGCCGTTGCCGAATGGATCGATCCGGCACGGGCCTTGCAGGCAGTGGCGGCAACACAGGCCGGTCTCGCCGAAGCCGCACTGCGGCAACTGCGAGACGTAGCGATCCCAAACGAGTTCTGCGCCGAGTTTCTGCGCGACGCCGATCATCTCGATGGAATCGGGTGAAGTGGAACGGTCAGAAGGCAACATGAGGGTTCTCCTTTCTCGGACGATGTTGATTCTGCCGAACGAGTCGACGACTCGGTTCGTGTCTATAGACTCTTCTGGCCCGATTATTTGGGGACTTCTGCTTTGGTCGCTCTCGTCTCGAATATTCGGACGATCACCACGGCGACCAGGGCAAATACGAAGAAGACGAGCAGGAGCATGGCGGTGCTTTGCAGCGTGCCAATGATTGTCTGGTAGACCTCTAAGACCCAGCGGTCGGGAGTGAGCTCAACGACACCCTTGTATGGGTCCTGCGCGGTCAGGTATTTCTCGAAATCCCAGACACGAACACCCCCGCCGATGCCGACCACATAGACGGCGAAACGGAGGTATCTGGCCCAGGCGCTGCTAATATCGGCAGGCACGACCCGCTTGAGGATGCTGTCAATGGACTTGTTGAAAACGAGCACGACGATCGAGGCAACCGCAAAGGCGATGACGAAAGTGGAGGCGAGCAAGGCAATCACCATGGCTTAACTCCTGAGTTCACGCCGGTCTGCTTGTTGACCTATTCGGGCCGGATTGGAAAACAAAACACCCCCGGTCACTTAGCCGGGGGTGTCGAACCGCGATAGAGATCTCCGCGTGTCAAACTGGGAGAGGCCTTCATACCGCGACTTTAGCACTTTTCGCTCAAGCTGTCATCTGATCTTTGTCCTCACCTCTGGCTCCGCTTAAGCGGTGACTGGCTTCTTCGCGAACTCGAAATACCCGAAACCCACGGCCAACAGCAAGTACAGGACGACGGTGCTCCAGCCTAGAGCATTCACCGCGCCGGATAGTTGACCGAGCAGAGACAGCACGAAGCCGACGACATCGCCAGCGACGAAGCCGACGACGATAGCCCGTACGGCATCGGAATAGGCAGCGCCTCGGGCCAACCAACTGATCACGGCAAAACCAACGAGCGCCGCGCCGAAGAGTTGCGCGACGACTGTCCCGGCCTGGGTCAGCGCGCCGCCATACAGCGACATGAGCGGCACCGGCGCCACCGCAAAGGCGATTCCGAAGACGACCGCGACGACGGCGTTGATAGTGAACAGGGTTTTGAGAGTCATAGCGTTTTCTCCTTTAGAGGCAGGTTGGGGATCGATCTACGCTGCATGTTATGCACGTGAGGTCAAGCATCGGCCGTCGCAAGTTGCATGGGTCACTCCTTTCTGCCATCGGGTCGGCTGCGATTGGGCTGAACAGCAGCAGGCGACGGTCTGCCTGCTCTTTGGCCCGCCGTGCTGGACACATTCACCACATTGATAATGTAGCACTTTTCGCGCCCCCTGTCACCGATCTCTTTTTCCACAGAGTCTTAATGCGCGAATTCCGGCCTGCATGGAAAACATTACGCTTCTGTCCCGCCGAATCCCCACGTCTCCCGCGCTCTCCGTTCCCTTCCAATTACGATGAACCTCGTCAAGGCGGGCCGATGACATTCAGCACTGCCTTCTGCGGCGCGGCAGGCCTATTCTGGCGATGTGACTGCTCCAGATGACAACCACCACACGCACGGCGCGGTGCTAATCATCGGCGGTGGCGTGGGCGGAATGCGCGCCGCGATTGACGTGGCCGAGGCCGGCCTGAAGGCCTATCTCGTCGAAGGCACCCCGGCTCTCGGTGGGCGCGTGGCCCAGTTGGGATTCATGTTCCCCACCCACGACTGCGTGCTGTGCCGCGGCACCTCGGATCACGGCTACGGCTGTACCCGCCCCTCCATCAGCCCCATCCTGCTCGACAACAATCTGCACCCGAACATCGAAGTGCTGACCTCGACCGACGTGCTCGCCTGCGACGGGCAAGCGGGAGACTTCACCGTGCGCCTGCGTCGGCAACCGCAATACGCTAAGTGCATCAACTGCGGTTTGTGCGCCGACGTCTGCCCGGTCGAGCGGCCATCCGGTTTTCAGATGGGCCTGACCCTGCGCAAGGCGATCAGCAAATCCGCGCCGCGCGCCGTGCCCGACTCGTATTACCTGCTCGAAAAGACCGAGGCCTGCGACGAGTGCCGCAAGTGTGTCGAGGTCTGCCCGACGGCCGCCGTGAATCTGGATGCGGCCGTCACCGAAAGAACGATCCACGTCGGCGCGGTGATCCTCGCCGTGGGTTACAAGCCGTTTAATCCGCGCGAGATGCAGGAGTTCGGCTTCGGGCGCTTCCCCAACGTCATCACCTCGATGCAGTACGAGCGGCTGGCCTCGCACTCCGGCCCGACCGAGGGCACCGTGGCGCGTCCGTCCGACGGCAGGCCGCCGAAGAAGATCGCCTGGCTGCAGTGCATCGGCTCGCGCGATCAAAGAGCAGTGGGGGCGGCACAAGTGGCCGCCCCCTATTGCTCGGCCATCTGCTGCATGTACGCCACCAAAGAGGCGATGCTGGCGAAGCAACGCCTGCCCGACGTCGAGGCGCACATCTTCACGATGGACGAGAGGGCATTCAACAAGGAGTACAACGCTTACTACACTCAGGCGCGCGACCGGCACGGAGTTCAATACACGCGATGCCGCATTTCCGAAATCCGTCAGGACCCGGCCACACACGACTTGATGCTACGCTACCCGTCCGGGCGTATGCACGGCGAGGCTGCGCCCGGGCAAGGGCCGATCGTCGAAGACCGATACGACATGGTCGTGCTCGCCGTCGGCGTGCGCCCGCCGGAGCAAGCCGATCTCCTCGCGCGCGCCCTCGGCATCGAACTCAACGAATACGGTTTCTGCCAGACCGACAAATTCTCCCCGCTTGAAACTTCGCGCCCCGGCGTATTCGTATGCGGCGCGTTCGCCTCACCCAAAGAGATCGGGGAGACGATTATCGACGCCTCCGGCGCGGCGGCTGAGGCCATGCGGCTGATGCGCGAGAAACTAGGCCGCCTGCCGTCGTCGCGCCAATATCCATTCATCTACGGTGAAGCCCGACTGCTCCAGGAAACCGGGTTGCTCGGTCCGGAGCGCGACGTGACCGGAGAGAAGCCGCGCGTCGGCGTCTTCGTGTGCGGCTGCGGCGGAAGCATTGCGGACGTGGTGAACGCGCCGCAGACGGCGGCCTTCGCCGCCGGTCTGCCCGACGTGGTTCACGCCGAGTACCTGCCGTTTGCGTGCTTTCCCGACGGATTGAATCACATTCGCCGGGCGACTATCGATCTCGAACTGAATCGCGTCGTCGTGGGCGCGTGCAGTCACCGGACCCACGAGTCACTCTTCCAGCGCACGGCGCGCGAAGCCGGCTTGAATCCGTATCTGACGGAGATGGTGAACCTGCGTGAGCAATGCGCGTGGGTGCACGCCGCCGACCCCGACGGGGCCACGCGCAAGGCGAAAGAACTCGTGCGCCTCGGCGTCTCGCGCATCCGCCCCGCGCAGGCGATCTCCAAAGAGCCGCGCGCCCCAAGCCGGACAGCACTGGTGATCGGCGGCGGCGTCTCGGGGATGACCGCCGCGCTGGCCATCGCGGACAGCGGATTCGACGTGCATCTCGTCGAGAAATCCGATGCGCTTGGCGGCAACCTGCATCACATCTATTACGTGGCGGAGGGGGCAAACCCGCAGCGGTTGCTGCGCGATCTGGTGAACCGCATCATCGCGCACGAGCGCATCACGACGCACATGAAGAGTGAAGTCGTGCGGCACGCCGGAAGCGTTGGCGCGTTCCGCTCCGTCGTGCGCGCCCGCGCCCCCGGCGGCGCTGTCGTCGAAACCGAGATCGACCACGGCGCGACGGTTCTGGCGACGGGAGCGCGCGAGTCGAGCGACGGGCGCTACGGCCTCGGACTCGATCCGCGCGTCGTGCGGCAGTCCGAGCTCGAGGAGCTGATCGCTCACCAGCCCGAGCGCATCGTGGCGATGAAGCACATCGCCATGATCCAGTGCGTGCGGCCGGAGGGCGCGCCGGATTACTGCTCGCGCACCTGTTGCACCAACACGCTCAAGAACGCCATTCGCATCAAGATGCTGAATCCGAATTGCCGGGTGACGATTCTGTACAAGGACATCATCACCTACGGCTTCCGCGAGAAATTCTATCTTGAAGCACGGCGGCGCGGTGTGCTGTTCGTGCGGTACACAGACGGCGATCGGCCGATTGTCGAAATCCCAAATCCCAAACTCCAAATCTCAAATCGCAAATCTCAAATCCCGAAGACCGCTCCGCAATCGGCAATCGGCAATCAGCCATCAGCAATCGTGGTCCGCATCCACGAGCACGTCTTCGGCCAGACTCTGGAGTTGCAACCTGACCTTATCGCCCTGAGCATGTCGATCGCGCCGGGCGAGGACACGGCTTCGCTGGCGCAAGCACTGCACGTGCCGCTTTCGACAGAGGGGTTTTTCCTCGAAGCCCACTTGAAAATGCGCCCGATGGACTTCATGGAAGAGGGCATCTTCCTCGCCGGGATTGCACATTATCCGAAGTTCATCGAAGAGTGCATTTCGTACGCGCTGGCGGCGGCGGGCAGAGCGATCACCGTGCTGTCGAAAGAACCGCTGTACATCGGCGGCGTGGTCGCGATCGTGGATCAAGCCAAATGCACCGGCTGTCTCACCTGCGTGCGCTCCTGCCCGTTCGGCATTCCACAAATCCGCGTTGACTTCAAAGGCGTGGGCGGCCTCACGGGGGCAGCGTGGATCGATCCAGCCCGCTGTCAGGGCTGCGGCACCTGCACCGCCGAATGCCCGGCCAAGGCCATCGAGTTGCTGAACTATCGGGACGAGCAGATCATGAGCGGCGTGGGGAGATGGGGAGTCAGGGTCGAGCATGAACTCTAACGGTCACTTCGAACCCGAGATAACCGCCTTCACCTGCATCTACTGCGCCTATATGGCCGCCGACACCGCCGGCGCGCTGAAGTTGCAATATCCGGCCAACATCAAACTCGTGCGCCTCCCGTGCACGGGCAAGACCGACGTGCGCTACATCCTCGAAGCGTTCGAGAAAGGCGCAGACGCGGTTTACGTCGTAGCCTGCCCGCTGGGCAACTGTCACCACGTGCGGGGCAACGAGCGCGGCCGGGCGCGCGTCGCGCGGGCGCGCAAACTGCTGGAGAGCATCGGCATCGAAGGCGAGCGATTGGAGATGTACTTCCTCTCCGGCGGACAAGGGGCGACGTTCGCGAAGGCCGCGCGCGAGATGACGGAGAGGGTGAGAAAACTCGGGCCGAACCCGTTGAGGCAGTAGGAGCGCCTTACAGGCGCGAGGCGCGCAAAAAACAAATCCACCACGGCCGCATCCGTGGTGGATTCTAAGCGAAGTCCTGTTTCAACCGTTCGATTAATTGCAACTTCTCAGACGACGTTCTGCGGCCGTCTTCGGCTCTGCCGTCGAGATTGCTCTCTTCCGCTTCGCCTGACCGTCCGACTCATCATTCGACAGTGTCCGACGAAACCGCTGCCGGTCTTGCCTGAGATGGGGAGCGCCAGCCGATGGGTCTTGGAACTGCTATCGCGTGATTGAAAGATTCTGACTTCCCTCCCACTTCATCTTCCGCTCGCACGACACATCTTATGCAGATGTTCTTTCGGCTTTAGGGCTGGAGCTGATGGCCTCTCCGTTGCGCTTGCGGTTGTTCAGGTGCTTCGCCTGATTTGACTCTACACCCGAATCCTGAAGAGTCAATCCAGAAAATTCGTTCCCGAAATCCGTATCTCTTCCTCCGAATACTTTTACTTCATTCCATTTCCGATGAAACTTGTCAAGCAGGCGGGTGACATTTAGCACTCACCCGTTGCGGGCGGGGGGCGTATGCTTCATCTGGCCGAACCCCCCTTCGGCCTCAACTTGCTGGGGAGGAGCATCGTCGTGCCCGGTCAGTCTGCCTTCATTCCAATTTCGGACATAGTTAGTCAGGATCGGGCGCGCGGCCCCGTGGGGGCGGTGATGGTCGTCGGCGGCGGCATCGCCGGGATGCAAGCCAGCCTCGACCTCGCCGAGCAGGGCTTCAAAGTCTATCTCGTCGAAAGCAAGTCGGCCATCGGCGGGCACATGGCGCAGTTGGACAAGACCTTCCCCACCAACGACTGCGCGATGTGCACCATCTCCCCCAAACTCGTCGAGACGGGCCGCCACCTCAACATCGAAATACTGACCAATACCGAGGTGGTCGGCGTCGAGGGCGAAGCGGGCAACTTCACCGCGCGGGTGCGCCGCAAGCCGCGCTATATCGATCCACTCAAATGCGTCGGTTGCGGCGACTGCGAGAAAGTCTGCCCCATCGTCTTGCCCGACGAGTTCAACGAGGGCCTCGCGCCGCGCCGCGCCGCGTACCGGCTGTACCCGCAGGCGATCCCAGCCGCCTACGCCATCGAGAAGAAAGGCATTGCCCCGTGCCGCGACGCCTGCCCCGCCGGCCAGCGCGCGCAGGGCTACATCGCGCTCATCCGCGAGGGCCGCTACGCCGACGCGCTGCGTGTTATTAAAGAAGACAACCCCTTCCCCGGCATCTGCGGGCGCATCTGCAATCATCGCTGTGAACTCGCCTGCAATCGAAATCTGGTTGACGAGCCACTGAACATCCACGCGCTCAAGCGCTTCGTCGCAGATTGGGCGTTCTCAAAGGAGGCCGAACCCGTTGGGCGCATGCCACAGACTCGCCGGCAGAGAGTCGCGATCATCGGCGCGGGGCCGTGCGGCCTGACGGCGGCGAAAGACCTCGTGACGCTTGGCTATAGCGTGACCGTGTTCGAGGCCTTGCCGGTTGCCGGTGGAATGCTTCGCGTCGGCGTCCCAGAATATCGCCTGCCATCGGCGATTGTGGATCGAGAAGTGCAGGACATCGTGGACCTCGGCGTTGACCTGCGCCTCAACACGACGGTGGACAACCTCGACGACCTGTTCGCGCAGGGCTACGACTCCGTGCTGATCGCCGTGGGCGCGCACGAGGGCAAGAAACTGCCAATACCGGGCGCGGATTTGCCGGACGTGCTGGTGAATACGAAGTTTCTTCGCGACGTGCGTCTTGCGGAAATTCAAACTCCAAATTCCAAACTTCAAAATCCAAATTTCAACAGCGACAGTTTGAAGTTTGACGTTGGGAGTTTGATATTGAACCGGCGCGTGCTGGTCTTGGGCGGCGGCAACGTCGCCATTGACTGCGCCCGCACTGCCGTCCGACTCGGCGCGGCCTCGGTGGCGATGGCCTGTCTCGAATCGCGCGAGAAGATGCCGGCACACTCGTGGGAGATCGAGGAAGCCGAGGCCGAAGGCGTGACGATGTACCCGGCCCGTTCGTTCAAGCGAATTCTGGAAGGCGACGAGCAGCGGGTGACGGGCGTCGAGTGCGTGAATGTGACGTTCATGGAATTCGACTCTGACGGGAAACTGGCGCTTGAAACCGAGCCGAACTCCGAGCACGTCATCGCGTGCGATACGGTGATCTTCTCCATCGGCCAGCGCGCCGGTCTCGCATTCATTCCCGACGATGCGGGTGTGGGCATCACGCGGCAATCTACCATCGCCGTCAATCCCAACACATTCGCCGCCACGCGCCCCGGCGTGTTCGCGGCGGGCGACGCGACGACTGGCACGGCATTCGTCATCGAGGCCGTCGCCGCCGGCCACAAGGTTGCGGCGACGATGCATCGCTATCTTTCCGGCGAGCCGCTCGAACCGAAGTTCGCGCCTGATCTGCCGGTCGTCAAGATGACTCGGCCCGAGGTCGAACAGAAACTCGTTCGCAACGAGATTTGCTCCGAGTGTCTCTCGTGCGTTTACGTTTGCGGCCCGAAGGCGATCAATCACGACGAGGTCGAGCGGATCGAGGAAGTCAGCGTGGGGGCGGTGATCCTCGCGCCGGGCTATCAGACTTACAACGCGAAATTATCGCAAGAGTTCGGCTTCGGGCGCTTCCCGAACGTCGTCACCTCACTGCAATTCGAGCGGCTGCTCTCGGCCTCCGGCCCGACCGCCGGCCACGTCAAGCGTCCTTCGGACGGGGCCAGCCCGAAGAAGATCGCCTTCCTGCAATGCGTCGGCAGCCGCGACCAGACACACGACTACTGCTCATCCGTCTGCTGTATGTACGCGGCCAAAGAAGCGATCATGGCCGTCGAGCACGCCAAAGCCGAGGGCCGTGACGGACAGGTGCAATGCCGCGTGTTCTTTATGGACACGCGGGCCTTCAGCAAAGGCTACGAGGAGTATTACCGGCGCGCGGAAGTGAAGTACGGCGTGAAGTACACCCGCTGCCGCATCTCGACGTTGAAGGAGGACCCGCAAACTCACCACCTCATCATCCGCTGGCAGACGGCAGATAGCCTATGGCAGATAGCCGATGACCATCAGCCATCGGCCACCGGCCATCGGCCAACCGTCATCGAAGAACCATTCGACCTCGTCGTCCTCTCCGTCGGCATGGAAATCTCCGACTCGGTCAAGCAACTCGGGCGCGACCTCGGGATCGAACTCGACCCCTATGGCTTTTGCCACACGACGTTCTTCGACCCGCTTCAGTCCAGCCGGCCGGGCATCTACGTCGCCGGGCCGTTCCGCGAACAGAAGGACATTCCCGAAACGGTGATGGAGGCCTCAGGCGCGGCGGCGGCGGCGGCGCGCCAGTTGTCCCCGGCGCGGCACACGCTCACCCGACCGCGCGAATACGCGCCGGAGCGCGACGTCGGCGGCGAAGAGGCGCGCATCGGTGTGTTTGTCTGTCACTGCGGGTCGAATATCGGCGGCTATCTCGACGTGCCCGGCGTGGCCGAGTGGGCCAGATCGCTTCCCGGCGTCGTCCATGCCGAAGACAAACTCTACACGTGCTCGCAAGACAGCATCCAGCAGATTGTCGAACGCGTGAAGGAACTGGACCTCAACCGCGTGGTCGTCGCTTCCTGCACGCCCCGCACGCACGAGCCGCTGTTTCAAGATGCCATTCGACAGGCCGGCCTCAACCCGTACCTGTTCGAAATGGCGAACATCCGCAATCAATGCTCGTGGGTGCATCCGAGCGACTGGGATGGCGCGACGGCGAAGGCCAAGACGCTAGTACGGATGGCGGCGGCGCGGGCGGCTGAACTCGAACCCTTGAGAACCTCGGAAGTACCCACCAAGCACTCGGCCCTGATCATCGGCGGCGGAGCCGCGGGCATGAACGCCGCGCTCAGCCTCGCCGGGCAAGGCTTCCCGGTGCATCTCGTCGAACGTGACGGTCAGCTCGGCGGCAACCTGCGCCACTTACGCTTCTTTCACGGCGACGAGAAGAGCCCGCAGGACTACTTGGCTGAACTGGTCGAACGGGTGACAGGCAACCCGCTCATCAGCGTGCATCTACAGACCGAATTGGTTGAGACCGGCGGCTTCAAAGGCAATTTCGCCTCCACTCTACGGCGCGACGGTCAGACCTTCCAAGTTCAGCACGGCGCGACGATCGTTGCCACTGGCGGCATGGAGTACAAGGGGCGCGAATACGGCTACGGCACAAACCCGCAAATTGTGACGCAGTTGGAATTCGAAGCCATCCTGGCAACTTCAAACTCCAAACTCCAAATTCCAAACTCGGTTGTCATGATCCAATGTATCGGCCCCGGCGAGAAATTCTGCTCCCGGCTGTGTTGTTCGACCGCGCTCAAGAACGCGCTCCGGCTGAAAGCTCTCAATCCGAGAGCGGACGTGACGATCGTCTATCGTGACATCCGCACCTATGGTTTCAAAGAGCGGCTCTACACCGAAGCAAGACGGCAGGGCGAGCGGTTCATACGATATGAGTTTGACCGAAAGCCAGTGGTCGAACTTCAAACGTCAAACTCCAAACTCCAAAGCGCCGGGCCGGAAGCAATTACCAATAACCAATTACCAATCACCGTCCGCGTTTGGGAACCAATTCTGGGGATGGACGTTGAACTGCGCCCGGACTTGCTCGTGTTGAGCACACCGATCGTGCCGCCGAAGGGTGCGCGCGAATTGGCCTCCCGGCTGAAAGTCCCGCTGGACATGGACGGCTTTTTCCTGGAGGCGCACCCCAAACTGCGCCCGGTGGACTTCGCCTCGGATGGCCTGTTCATGGCCGGTGTCGCGCACTATCCCAAATTCCTAGACGAGACCATCGTCCAAGCGCAGGCGGCGGCGGCCCGGGCGGCGATTATCCTGTCACAAGACAGCACGCTGACCAATGCGTGCGTCGCTGTCGTGGATGCCGCCAAGTGCGTCGGCTGTCTCACCTGCGTGCGGGCCTGTCCCTACGACGTGCCGAAGGTGGTGGCGACACAAGGGGCCGCCCCCTACACCGGCGTGGGGAACATCGTCGGCGCGGCGTTCATCGAGCCGGCCATGTGCCACGGCTGCGGCATCTGCGCCGCCGAATGCCCGGCCAAAGCGATTCAGTTGAGGCACTACCGGGACTTAGAAATGCTGCCGAAGATTGATGCGCTGTTCAGTAATCAGTCGCCAGTCGTCAGTAGTCAGATCGCTGCCTGGCGTCTACTGACTTCTGTCAAGGAGGATGATCGTGTATAAGTTCCGAGAGCTGAAGGTGTGGCAGCGGCTCTGACCCGGAATTTCGGCGCTTCTTGCGCATAGCGTTGCGATCGTGCTAAGAGGTAATGACTGGCTTGGAAATCGGCCGCAGGTTGGGTTATTGTGCTGACCAACGAGCGGATGCCCTGACTCGAGAGGCGGACGAAATCGCCGCCATGATCGTCGGCCTCAGCAGAAGCCTCTCGAAGTAGTAGTCGGACCATCTGACTACCGACTACTGGCTACTGACTACTGGAGACTCCCTTGAGCGAAAACGGATTTGAGCCAAACATCGTCGCCTTCTGTTGCCACTACTGCGCTTACGCGGCGGCCGACCTCGCCGGTTCAATGCGGCTGGAATACCCGACGGCAGTCAAGATCGTCGAGTTACCTTGCACCGGCAAACTCGACGTGCTGTACGTCCTGCGCGCGTTCGAGGACGGCGCCGACGGAGTGCTGGTGGCGGGTTGACTGGAGGGTGATTGTCATTACCTGGAGGGTAATCTCAACGCCCGAAGGCGAGTCGAATACGCCCAGAAATTGCTGGAGCAGGTCGGCCTGGAGGGCCGCCGCGTCCAGATGATCAACCTGTCCTCTGCGATGGGCGGCCAATTCGCTTTCTCCGCCGCCGAGATCACAGCGGAGATCAAGCAAATGGGGCCGAATCCTTTGAAAGGGGATGGCAGCGACTGATGGACAAGCAACCCTACATCGTCATCACCGACGACGACCCCGACATTCTGGAAAACCTTCTCACAATCCTCGGCAGCCGGCCGTATCGCCTGGCGACGGCGCGCGATGGCAAGCAGTGCCTGGCGCTGATCAATGAGGAGCGGCCAGACCTGCTCATCCTCGACCTGCTGATGCCCCGGATGGATGGCTGGGGCGTGATCCGCGAGTTGCGCAGTGACCCGGAGAACGCCGACCTGCCGATCATGGTGTTGACGACTGTCATCGAAGACGCCAGCCGCCGACGCTACGAACTCGAAGTGGGGCTGGCGATGGACGTGCAGGACTACGTTCAAAAACCGGCCAGGCCGGCCGAGTTGCTTCAGCGCGTGGAGAAACTGCTCAAGACGCATGCGTAGGCATTCTGCCTGAACAGCAGAGCGGATACGAGCCATGCTTGGCACTCCATCGCTCGGTCACTCTTTCACCTTCTCGGTCACCGCCGAACGCCTGCGCCGCTCAGAAATCTTCGGCAACCTCGCCGACGAAGACCTGGTGACCATTGCCGAGTTCTGCCGCGAGGAATCGTACCAGGAGGGCGATGTCGTGCTGGCCGAGGACGCGCCCGCCGAGGAATTGTTCATCGTCGTGCGAGGCAAACTCGCCCTCGAAAAGAAAATCCAAATCGGTCGGCACTCCACGCCACGCAACGCCACCATCGGCTACATCGAGCCGGGCAAGATGGCCGGCTTCTCGGCGCTGGTCACGCCTCACGTGTATTCCACTTCGGCCCTGTGCGTCGAGCCGACGCGCGTCATTCGGGTGGACGGCCCGCCCTTGCGCGCCTACCTGGAAATGCACCCGGTGGCGGGACTCACAGTGATGAGCACGCTGGCCGCGCTCACCGGTGACCGCTACCGGCACGCCACCGACACGCTGGCCTACTTCCTTTCCATTGTGTCCCACGAACTGCGCTCGCCGCTGGCGGCGATTGAGAACTACCTGCAAACGATGCTCGGCGGCTTCGCCGGCGAACTCAACGAAAAACAGCAGCGCATGGTCAAGCGCAGTATCTTGCGAGTGACCGACCTGCGCGCGCTCATCGGCGACGTGGTGGACCTGGCCCGAATGCGCCCGGAGCAAATCCAGGCTGACTTCGAATGGTTCGACCCCGGCGAGGTCGGAACGGAGTCAATCGAAGATGTACGGCTGACGGCGGCTGAGAAAGGGGTTCGTATCAAAGTCGAACCGCCGGAGAAATTCGAGCCGATCGTGGGCGCGCGGCGGCGAATGCGGCAGGTGCTTACCAACCTGTTGAGCAACGCGATCAAGTTCGCGCCACCTCACAGCGTCGTGACTTTCCGCGCGTGGTATGAGTGCGATAAACTGTATTTCGAGGTCGAGGACCAAGGTCCCGGGATTCCGCCAGACGACATGCCGCACATCTTCGAGGATTTCTTCCGTGGCGACAACGCGGGCGAGACGCCGGGTGCGGGCCTCGGCCTTTCCATCGCCAAGAAAATCATGGAGGCGCACAACGGGAAGATCCTCGTCAAGAACCTGCTCAGCGAGAGCGAGTCCGGCACACGCTTCACGGTGGTCATTCCGCGCAACCTGGAAACGCCGGAGATGAGACGAAGAGCGTGGGCGTCAAAGAACGGCACACGGGAACCGGACGCCAGTCAACGCACATGAACGCGGAGACTCCCATCGGCGCAGTGTTGGTCGTCGGCGGCGGCATCGCCGGGATGCAGGCCTCGCTCGATCTCGCCGAGCAGGGCTTCCGCGTGTACCTCGTCGAAGCCCAGTCGGCCATCGGCGGGCACATGGCTCAGTTGGACAAGACCTTCCCCACCAACGACTGCGCCATGTGCAACCTCTCGCCCAAACTGGTCGAGACCGGGCGACACCTCAACATTGAGATTCTCACCGAAACCGAAGTCCTCGACGTGGCGGGCGAGGTCGGCCACTTCACGGCCACCCTGCGGCGATTGCCCCGCTACGTCGATCCACTCAAGTGCGTCGGGTGCGGCGACTGCGCGACAGTTTGCCCGGTTACCGTTCCGAATGAATTCGACGCGGCTGTAGAGACGACCGGGCCGGTCGTCTCTACCCGGCACGCGGCCTATCGCCTCTTCCCGCAAGCCATCCCCAGCGCGTATGCCATCACCAAACGCGGCATCGCGCCATGCAAGAACGCCTGCCCGGCCGAGACCAGCGCGCAGGGCTACGTCGCGCTGATCGCGCAGAAGCGCTACTCCGAGGCACTGGAAGTCATCAAGCAATATAACCCGTTCCCCGCCTCCGTCGGGCGTGTGTGCCATCACCCGTGCGAGGCCGCCTGCACGCGAGGGCGAGTCGACTCCCCCGTCGCCATCTGCGACCTCAAACGCTTCGTCGCCGATCATCAGGCTGGCGAACCCGTGACGCAGCCATCACGCGACTATGACGAGCGCATCGCGGTTGTCGGGGCTGGTCCCGCCGGACTCTCCGCCGCCCACCAACTGGTGCGCCTCGGCTATGGCGTGACCGTCTTCGAAGCCCTGCCCGTGCCCGGCGGGATGATGCGCGTCGGCATCCCGGCCTATCGTCTGCCGCGCGACGTGCTTGCGCGAGAGATCGGCGACATCCTCGCCGAGGGCGTCGATCTCCGCCTGAACTCGCCGGTGCATGACATCAACGCGCTGTTCACGGTAGGGGACGGCCCCTCGTGGCGCCCCTACGCCGCGATCTTCCTCGCCGTCGGCGCGCACCAGCCGCAGGAGTTGGGTATCCCCGGTGAGCGCGGCACAGCGGGCGTGCATTACGGCGTCGCCTTCTTACGTGAAGTGAGTCTTCAGTCTGAAGGGATTTCGGATTTCGGATTTCGGATTTCGGAAAGCCAGTCCGCAATCCGCAATCAGCGCGTGATCGTCGTGGGCGGCGGCAACACGGCGATCGACGCCGCTCGCACCGCCATCCGCCTCGGCGCGCGCCAGGTAACCCTCCTTTACCGCCGCACGCGGGCCGAGATGCCAGCACACCCTCGCGAAGTTGAAGCCGGCGAGGCCGAGGGCCTCAAGGTCGAGCTGCTCACGGCGCCCGTCGAAGTCCTCTCCGAAAACGGGAGGCTGGCCGGCGTGCGCTGTGTGCGAATGCGCCTCGGCGAACCGGACGCGAGTGGCCGTCCCCGCCCGGTGCCGATCCCCGGCTCCGAGTTTATCGTCGAGGCCGACGCATTGATTCCGGCCGTCGCCCAGGCCCCGGAGATTTCACTGCTCGCGCCCGATCACGGGCTGACGATCACGCGCTGGGGAACGTTTGCCGTTGACCCGGACACGCTGGCGACGAATCGCCCCAACGTGTTCGCCGGCGGCGACGCGGCGCGCGGCCCGGCGACACTCATCGAGGCCATCGCGCACGGCCGGCGTGCCGCGCTGTCAATTCATCGGACACTGCGCGGTCTGCCACTGCGCACGCCGCGCGAGATGGAGCCTCTGCCCGTCGTTCACATTCCCGACGACGAATTGGCCGAGCGCCGCGAGCGCAAGACAGTCCGCCCCACCCCGCGCGCCGTCATGCCCGTTGTCCCTGCCGCCGCCCGCGCCGGTGACTTTCGCGAGGTCGAACTCGGGCTCGCCGAAGAGCAAGCGCTGGCCGAGGCGCGGCGCTGTCTGGAATGCGGTTTGTGCGCCGAGTGCTATCAGTGCGTCAACGCCTGCAAGGCAAACGCGATTGACCACACGATGGCCGCGCGCCACGAGACGATTGAAATCGGCGCGGTCATCCTCGCTCCCGGCTATCAGGTTTACAACGCCCAACTCTCAGAAGAATACGGCTTCGGACGCTACCCGAACGTCGTAACCTCGCTGCAATTCGAGCGGCTGCTCTCGGCCTCCGGCCCGACGTCCGGCCACGTTCAGCGTCCTTCTGACGGCGCGAAGGCGAAGAAGATCGCCTTCCTCCAGTGCATCGGCTCGCGCGATCTGACGCACGACTATTGCTCGGCGGTGTGCTGTATGTACGCGGCCAAAGAAGCGATCATGGCGAAGGAGCATGAGCGGGATACCGAGGTTCACGTTTTCATGATGGACATGCGCGCCTTCAGCAAAGGCTACGCGGAATACTATCAACGCGCCCGCGAGAGGTACGGCGTGCAATATCACCGCTGTCGCATCTCGGCGTTGACGGAAGACCCGGCGACGCACAATCTCGTCGTTCGCTATCAGACGGCAGATGGCGTTCAGTCACCAACCAACGGCCTTCAGCCGTCGGCCACACTTGCACCGCACGCAAGTGCAGGTGTCAGCCATCAGCAAACCATCGTCGAAGACCAATTCGACCTCGTCGTCCTCTCCGTCGGCATGGAAATCTCCTCGCCGGTACGCGAGTTGGGGCGGCGGTTGGGGATTGAACTCGATCCGCACGGCTTCTGCCGGACGACGCTTTTCGATCCGGTGCAGACCTCGCGCCCCGGCATCTACGCCGCCGGGCCGTTCCGCGAACCGAAAGATATTCCCGAAAGCGTGGTAGATGCGAGTGGCGCGGCGGCCAGCGTGGCCGAACGGCTGGCGGCATCACGTGGCCTGCTGGCCCGCGAGCGCGAGTATCCGGACGAGCGAGACGTGATCGGCCAGCCTCCGCGCGTAGGCGTGTTTGTCTGCCATTGTGGCTCCAACATTGCCGGGTTCCTCGACGTGCCAGGCGTGGCCGCGTCCGCGAAGACTCTGCCCGGCGTCGTCCACGCCGAGAACCTTCTTTACGCTTGCTCGCAGGATTCGATTACCGCAATCACGGAGCGAGTGCTGGAACTCGGCCTCAACCGCGTGGTGGTCGCCGCTTGCACGCCGCGCACGCACGAGCCACTGTTCCAAGATTCCATCCGCGCCGCCGGCCTCAACCCGTTCCTCTTTGAGATGGCGAACATCCGCAATCAATGTTCGTGGGTGCACGCGGACCATTGGGACGTGGCGACGGCGAAGGCCAAAGACCTCGTCCGTATGTCCGTCGCCCGGGTGTCTCTGCAGGAACCACTGCACAGGTTTCCCGTCCCCATCGAGCGGGCGGCCCTCGTCATCGGCGGCGGCCCGGCCGGCATGACGGCGGCGCTCTCGCTAGCCGAGCAGGGCTTCGCCGCGCATCTCGTCGAGCGCAACTCCGAACTCGGCGGTAATCTGCGGAACGTGTTCTACACATCCGAAATCTCAAATTCCGAATCGCAAACTTCCAATGATCCGCAGGCCTTCCTGCGCGACTTGATAGGGCGCGTCTCCGAGAATCCGCTTGTCATGGTTCATCTCAATGCCGAACTCTCCGACACGACCGGCTTCGTCGGGAACTTCGTGAGCCGATTAACCGACGGCGCCGAAATCCGGCACGGCGTCACGATCGTGGCCACGGGCGGCAAAGAATATCGGGGCGACGAGTATTTGTACGGTCAGGATGGGCGGGTGAAGACGCAGCAGGAATTCGAGGCCCTGCTTGCCAATCCGCAATCAGAAATCGGCAATCTGCAATCGGTAGTGATGATTCAGTGCGTCGGCCCCGCCGAGAGATACTGCGGGCGATTGTGCTGTACGACGGCTCTCAAGAATGCTCTCCGGCTGAAAGCCTTGAACCCGAAAGCGGATGTGACGATCCTCTACACCGACATCCGCACCTACGGATTCAAAGAGCGCCTCTACACCGAGGCCCGGCGGCAGGGCGTACGGTTCATCCGCTACGAATTTGACCGCCGACCAGACGTCGAAATCCCAAATTCCAAATTCCAAATTCCAAACGACGGCTTGCAATCTGTAATCTCTAATCTCCAATCTCCAATCATCGTGCGTGTCTGGGAACCCATCCTCGGCGCCGACCTCGAGCTTCGCCCCGACCTGCTGGTGCTTTCGACGCCGATGGTGCCCGCCGACGGCGCGCGTGAACTCGGATCGAAACTCAAAGTGCCGGTGGATGCCGATGGCTGGTTTCTTGAGGCCCACGTCAAACTCCGCCCGGTCGAGTTCGCCTCGGAGGGGCTGTTCCTGGCGGGCGCGGCGCACTACCCTAAGTTCCTCGACGAGATCATTGTGCAAGCGAAAGCGGCCGCCTCGCGCGCCGCCGCGATCCTCGCCCGGCCGGCGCTCGCTGCCGGGGGCGTGGTTGCGGCCGTTGACCCGTCCAAATGCACTGCTTGCCTGACCTGTGTCCGAATCTGCCCATATTTTGTTCCCAAAATCATGGCAAATGTCACTGGCGTTGGAAACATTCTCGGCGCAGCATACATAGAGCCAGCCATCTGTCAGGGTTGCGGCCTGTGCGCCGCCGAGTGCCCGGCCAAAGCCATTAGCCTCCTGCACTATCGCGGCGCGCAAATGGCGGCGAAGGTGGAGGCGCTGTTTGAAATGGCAGCAACATGAAACTCCAAACTTCAAACTCAAAACTTCAAACCGCGAACTTTCAATTCCAAAATAAGGCATGTGACGGACCTTTGGAGTTTGAAATTGGGAGTTTGGAATTGAACATCGTGGCCTTCTGTTGTCACTACTGCGCCTACGCCGCCGCCGACCTCGCCGGGTCTCTGCGCATTCAATATCCGGCGAGTGTGAAGGTGGTGAAAATACCTTGCACCGGCGATCTTGACGTGTCCTCGGTTCTGGAGGCTTTCGAGTACGGCGCGGACGGGGTGATGGTGGCCGGCTGTCTGGAGGGCGACTGCCATTACCAACTGGGCAATTTCAACGCCAAGCGGCGCGTGAACTACGTCAAGACTATGCTCCGGCAAATCAGATTCGAGCCAGATCGCGTCCGCATGTTTAATATGTCCTCGGCCATGGGCAGAAAGTGGGCCGAGGCAGTGACGGAGATGGACGAGACGGTGAGGAGATTGGGGCCGAGCCGGCTGAGGGAAAAGGAAACAAAGGAGACGAAGGAAACAAGGGAACTGGTTCAAGAGGCGATATGAGCCATATGGGAAACACAGTTCCTTTAGTTCCCCGTTTCCTTTAGTTCCTTTTGGAGAGACCGCCATGTTTTCCGAGCAAGTTTCCACCTACCGCAATCTCATCACTCTCAAAGACGGCGCGCGCGTTTTGTTGCGTCTGCTCACGCCCGACGACCGGAGCCGACTGATCGAGATGTTTGCCCATGCTTCGCCCGACGACGTCAAGTATCTGCGCGACCCGGTGACGGACGGCGAGATGGTCGGGCGATGGGTCGAGCAGTTGGATTACTCGCGCGTCCTGCCGCTGGTGGCCGTGGTGCAGGATCGACTCGTCGGCGATGCGACCCTGCATTTCCGCAAAGGCCCGGCGCGGCATGTCGGCGAGGTGCGCATCTTCCTGACTAAAGACTTCCGGCGGCGCGGCCTGGGATCGCAAATGCTGTGCGCCGTCATCGACCTGGCCCGCAAAGCCGGACTGCATCTGCTCGTGGCCGAAGTCGTCGCCGACCAGACCAAAGTCATCAAGGCATTCCGGCACGCCGGATTCCAGATCCAATGCTCGTTCGAGGACTTCTTCATGTTCCCCGACGGCGAGACCGGCGACGTGATGATGTTGACGATGAGATTGATACCGCGAGAGGAAGAATTCTGACCCTCATCCTGGCCCCTCTCCCGGTGAGTGAGGGGTGAGGGCCTGACTGGAGGCCGACATGATCGTTGCCGAACAAAAACCGTTGGAGGAAATCAAGGGCCTGCTAGGCGACGCCCCGAGAGTGCTGGTCGTCGGCTGTGGCACGTGCGTGACCGTCTGCTTCGCCGGCGGCGAGAAGGAAGCCGGAATACTCGGTTCCCTGCTTCGCATGTCCGCCAAACTCGACGGCGGGCCTAAAGACGTGACCGAGGCGACCGTGCAGAGACAATGCGAGTGGGAATATCTCGACACGATCCGCGATCGGGTGGCCGAGGCTGACGTCGTCCTCTCGCTCGGATGCGGTGTGGGAGTGCAGGCGCTGGCCGAGCGCTATCCGAACGCGGTCGTCGTCCCCGGCCTCAATACCGCCTTCATGGGTTTGCCGATCGAACAGGGTGTGTGGGTTGAGCGATGCGCCGCCTGCGGCAATTGCCTCCTCGGCCTCACCGGCGGCATCTGCCCTATCGCGCGCTGTTCCAAGCAATTGCTCAACGGCCCGTGCGGCGGCTCGTCAAACGGCAAGTGCGAGGTCGGCCCGGAGATCGATTGCGCGTGGCAACTGATCTATGACAAACTCAAAGCGCAGGGCCGGCTGCACTTGCTGATGGACATCAACCCGCCCAAAGACTGGCGCACGAGCCGGGATGGGGGACCGAGGAAGATTGTCAGGGAGGATTTGAGGCTCGTCAAAGAAGGGAACTAAAGGAAACGGGGAACTAAAGTAACCATGTTACCCGCAGCCTGTCTCGACTGAGTTCCCTTGTTTCCTTCGTTTCCCTTGTTTCCCTTTCTCACGAGGTGCACGATGAGTGAACTCAACGGTTATAAGTCCGGCTCTAATCTCGAAAAAATTCTGAAGAGCGGTCACTTCGCGGTGACCGCCGAACTCGGCCCGCCAAAGAACGCCGACGCCGAAGTGATTCGCAAGAAAGCCTCCATCCTCAAAGGATACGCCGACGCCGCGAACATCACCGACAACCAGACGGCCATCGTCCGTATGTCGTCCATCGGCGCGGGC
>JACQED010000146.1 GCA_016200785.1 Chloroflexota bacterium | reverse complement strand
TCGGTAGCGGATCGCTAAGTCAACTTCCAATTCGGCTTCACATCGATCTCCAGCCCATCCCTCTGCCCGGCCAGATAGCGATAGTGCCCCGCCGTCGCAATCATCGCGGCGTTGTCGGTGCAAAGGACGAGCGGGGGGTAGCGAACGGGGACTTTCGCTCGCCGGGCGAGTTCGGTTCTCAGAGGAATGTTCGCGGACACGCCGCCGGCGATGAAGACTTCGGTGGCGTTCAACTGCGCGGCGGCCTGCGCCGTCTTCTCGGCCAGCACGTCGATCACCGCCGCTTGAAAACTCGCGGCGAGGTTCGGCACCGGCAGTCCGGGCGGCACGGCGTCAACTCCGGCTTTCATCCCCGGCCACTGCTTCTTCACTTCCTTCAGCACCGCCGTCTTCACGCCACTGAACGAAAAATCCCACGTCTGATCCAGCCACGCGCGCGGGAAGGCATACGCCGTCGGGTCGCCGTCTTGCGCCGCTTTCTCGATGCTTGGCCCGCCGGGGAAGGGCAGGCCGAGCAATCGTCCCACTTTGTCGAACGCCTCGCCCGCCGCGTCGTCCAGCGTCCGGCCCAACGATTGATATTGGCCGTGCCCGGTCATGAGCAGAAGTTCGGTGTGCCCGCCGGAGACGATCAGCACGATGACCGGGAAGGCGACCTCCGGCGCGTCTTCGACGAGCCACAACGAATACACGTGGCCTTCAAGGTGATTCACGCCGACGAGCGGCAGGCCTCGCCCGATCGCGATGCCTTTGGCCGCGTTCAACCCCACCAGCAGTGAGCCGACCAGCCCCGGCCCGCGCGTGACGGCGATCGCGTCAATGTCGCCCCAGCCGACGTGGGCTTCGCTCATCGCCGCGGTCACGATCGGGTAAATCGCTTCAACGTGCATGCGCGAGGCCATCTCCGGGAACACGCCGCCGTATTTGGCGTGCAGATCGATCTGCGAGGCGATCGCGTTCGACAGAATCGTCCGTCCGCCCTCGACGATGGCCGCCGAGGTTTCGTCGCACGAGGTTTCGATGCCGAGGATGCGGAGGGGTGCATTAGACATGAGAGTCCGATCCAATTTCTTCAACGCCGAGAGCGCGGAGTTCGCGGAGAATCCAAGTTGTTCTCAGCGTTCTCCGCGTCCTCTGCGGTGTGATAACTATGGTGTGACTATTGGCCCGGTATTCACCGCCTCAAAATTGCTCCCGCTTACCGTCTTGAGTTGATCTAGCACTTCGTTGTTCCAGCGGGAGTCTTGCGCGCCGGTGATGAACCAACTCGATCCGTTGTCGGCCACGATCATGCCGTATTGCTTGAGCGCGCGAAGAATGACCTGCACCTGCGGATTGAAACCCGAAATGTCGAAGTCGGCTCTGAGCCGCAAGCGCAATCCCATCGGCGGTAAGTTGGGATCAGTGCTGTCGGTGGCGAAGTGCGAGGCCGGGGCGATGTACGCGCGCTGAGTGCGTGGAACGGTGAAGCGCAGGGCGTGATTGATCGCGCCCTGCTCGACCACTTCGTCGTATCGAACGAGGCCGGGGAAGATCGGAAGTCCCGCGGCGTCGGCGGAAGTCCAGCCCGGAGGCCGCGTCGCGTTATTCTTGAGATCCCAGATCGCGCCCGAGCCAGCCGCCCAGCCACTCCCCGAACGCTGAGCGTCGTAGACTTCGTACAGCACGCAGTTGTCGCGATCGATCACGAGAATGTGCCGGTCGCTGCCGCCCTCGATCGCCGGGTTCGGCGGGATCGGATACGGGCCGGGGTCACTCTCATCGCCGTAGTAAAAACGGATCGGCACGCGAGTCTGATTCCCCGGCACGGTGTTGAACGGGATGCCGTAGATGTCGCCGAAATCAGGATGCAGATTGCCGCCGCCGATGGCGGCGATGTAGTTCGCGGAATTCGGATGAACCGCATACGAGGAGATGTCGGTGTTCCACGCGTTGTCGGGCGGGAACACCGGGCAGTTGCCGAAGCGGGCGGCATTGCCCGAGAGAGACGGCGCGCTCGTCGCGTTAGGGGTCGGCATCGCCGTAGGCACGCTTGCCGCGCCGGGAACGGTCAATACCTGCCCCGCGTAAATAATATTGCTCTTGAGGCTGTTCGCCGCTTTGATCGCCGCGACGGTCGTCTTGAACTTGCGCGCGATGCGCCACAACGTATCGCCGCGTTTGACGGTGTACTTCGCGCCAACCGTCGAAGTCGCCGTCGCCGCGAACGACGAACCAGGCGACGCAGCGGCGGCCATCGACGCCACTGCGGCAAACAAAACGATCAACCCGAGGAGCAGCGAGGCCCTCTTCATTTCTTCTCTCTTTTCTTCGTCCCTCGTCCCTTGCCTCCTGTGCCCTTTTTCTTTTCTCCTGCGCCTGAGCGAAGCGAACTCCGCCGCCCCCCCGCTTTCTTCAAGGGAATCACCAAATCCTTCGGAAACTCTCCAATCGTCTCCAACGTCAGCGTCTTCGGATTGAGCCAGAGGAAATCTTCGATGCGAACGCCGAAGCCTTTATCGGGATAATACAGCCCCGGCTCGACCGTGATGGCGACGCCGGGTTCGAGAATGTCGGTGTTGCCTTCGTATTCCGAGAGGCTTGGCCCTTCGTGAATGTTCAGCCCGACGCCGTGCCCGAGGCTGTGAACGTAGCCCTCGGTCGTCTGCGGGTTGGTGCGCATCGTCGGATGGCCGCGCGCTTCAAAGTAATCGTTGGTCATCTTTTGATAGTTCGCGCACGGCGTGCCAGGATGCATCGCATCGCTGGTGATGTTGAAAATCTCAAGCACTTCCCTGAAAGCCTTCTCCACGTCGGGCGGCGCGAAGCCCACACACCACGTCCGGGTGAAGTCGAAGTAATAGCCGCTGCCCGCCTCGCGTGGAAAGATATCGTACACTATCGTCTGGCCGAGAGCGATGGGCGAAGAGTCCTCGCCGCGCGAGTGCGGCACGCCGGCGTCGCGGCCGATCGCGAAGATGAAATCCTCCGGCGCTTCAAGCTCCTGCTCTCTGATCCAACCGCGAATCTCGCGCTTCACATCGCCGACGGTCAACGGCGTCCCGTCGTCCTTCACCAACACGCCGTCGGCGGCGCGGTGACTCGCGAGGAAGTCCCACGTATTGCCGACGACGATCATCGTCTTTTCGCCCACGGCGCGGATGCGGGCGACCTCGTCGGCGTCTTTGGTGTAATACGCGCGGTTGAAAACCGTGTCGCCGTACTCGCCCACGATCTGAATGTCATTCCGCAGAGCCATCAACTGATGCCACAGCGCGAACGCTTCGCCTTGTTCCTCGCGTCCGTACACCGCCACGCGGCCTTTGACGCCGAGTTCGTCGAGCATCATCGCGGTCAGCCGCGCCCGCGCCCGGAGTCGGTCGCCTTTCTCTTCGTTGAGAATCTTGAGCGGATCGTACTGACTGCGGTCGACGACCCGCAGGCCGGACTTGGCCGCCTCGTCGCGCTCCATCGAGTTGGCGAAGATGACGGGGGCCTCGTCGCGCTTTTTGATCACCGTCGTCGCTTCGCCAACGTGAGCGCCGTTGATCATGTAATACATCGCGGGGTTGGCGTGCGACGGGCCGGTGACGATCAGGCCGTCGAGCACCCGTTCGGCCATCAACCGGTCAAAGTCAGATTTCATTGACACCGTCCTTGCGGGAGATTGGAGAATTGGGATTTGGACTTTGGGATTTGCCTATTCCAGTCTTTTCTTTAGCGCGGCGCGTTGCTCCTCCAGCCGCCGCATCATCTCGCGCTCGCCGGCCCACTCGCTCAGATCGCTGTCGGCCTCGATCTCCGCCGCCGACACGCGCGAGAACATTTCCTCGGTCTCGGCGCCGAAGCGGGCCTCGAACTCGCGCAGGCGGCGCTTCACTTGCGCCAGATTGATCTCCAACCGCTTGAGGTACGCTCTGAGCTGCGGGTGATCCATCTGCTCGAATTCAGCATCATCCTCTGGCTGACCCATCGGTTTTTCTCCCTTCTACCAAAACGCTCACCGCTGCCATAAGCGCCGCATCTTCCTCTTCCAACACCGTGCGCGGATCGAAGGCGAGGCGATCTTCCACGATCCGCGCGACAATCGGCGGCGAGGCCGCGCGCAATCGCGCGGCGAAATCGTCGGGACGCGCG
>JACQED010000061.1 GCA_016200785.1 Chloroflexota bacterium | reverse complement strand
ACTCTTTGCCCGCGATGACGATGAGCGGGACGCCATCTTCTTTGTATTTCATCGCCGCGTCGTAGATGCTCATCTTCTCCGGCCGTGGAGACGTTGCATGCCGTACAGACGTTGCATGCAACGTCTCTACGGGGCTGCCGAAATATAAGGTGTTCCCGCCTTCCTCCCCGCCCAATAGCAGATTCTTGATCCGAACATTGGCGAACGTGCCGCGCGCCATCACTCGATCGTTGCCGCGCCGCGTGCCGTATTGATTGAAGTCCTTCGGCTCGACGCCGCGCTCGACGAGATATTTGCCCGCCGGGGAGTCTTTGGCGATGTTGCCCGCCGGAGAGATGTGATCGGTCGTGATGCTGTCGCCGAAGAGGCCGAGCGCACGCGCGCCCCGAATTTCGGTCAGCGGTTGCAGGTCGAGCGTGAGATCGGCAAAGAAGGGTGGGTTCTGGATGTAAGTCGAGTCCTCATTCCACTCGTACAGATCGCCGCCCGTCACCGGAATCTCGTTCCACGTCGAGTTGCCGTCGAAGGCATTGCCGTACGAGCGGGTGAACATCTCCGGGTCAATCGAAGCCGCAATTGCGTCGGCGATCTCTTTCTGCGTCGGCCAGATGTCTTTGAGATAGACGGGCTGGCCCTCCGTGCCCGTGCCGAGGGGTTCGCTGGTCAGGTCAATGTCGATCGTCCCGGCGAGGGCGTAAGCCACGACGAGAGGCGGCGAGGCGAGGAAGTTCGCCTTCACCTGCGGATGGACGCGGCCCTCGAAGTTGCGGTTGCCGGAGATGACCGCGCTGGCGACGAGGTTGCCCTCGGTCACGGCCTTCGCCACCGGCTCGGGCAATGGGCCGCTGTTGCCGATGCACGTCGTGCAACCGTAGGCGGCGACGGTGAAGCCCAGTTGTTCGAGATAGGAAAGCGTGCCGGACTTCTTCAGATATTCGGTGACGACTTTCGATCCGGGCGCGAGGCTGGTCTTCACGAACGGCTTCACTTTCAAGCCGGCCTGGATGGCCTTCTTCGCGAGCAATCCCGCGCCGAGCATTACCGATGGGTTGCTCGTGTTCGTGCAGGAAGTTATCGCAGCGATCACGACCGCGCCGTGGCCGATTTCCGATGGCTGATGGCTGATGGCTGATGGTGAATCGCCGTTCGTACTGACGACGATTTTCTTCTCGACATCAGTTTCGCCCAATCCATATCCGCGATTCTTCACTGGCGCGATGAGCGCCTTGCGGAACGCGGCTTTGAGGTCTTTCATCGGCACGCGATCCTGCGGGCGCTTCGGCCCGGCGAGGCTCGGCTCCACGTCGGCCAAATTCAATTCGAGTGTGTCGGTGAAGACGGGATCGGGCGTGGCGTCGTTGCGAAAGAGGCCCTGCTCTTTGGCATATTGTTCGAGCAGATCGGCGGACGTCCCGCGCCCGGTGCGGCGGAGGTAGCGCAGAGTCTCGTCGTCGGTCGGGAAGAAGCCGCACGTCGCGCCGTATTCGGGAGCCATGTTGCCGATGGTCGCGCGGTCGGGTAGGGACATCGAAGAGAGGCCCGTGCCGTAGAACTCGACGAACTTGTCCACCACGCCCTTCCTGCGGAGCATCTGCGTCACGGTGAGGACGAGGTCGGTGGCCGTCACCCCGTCGCGCAGTTCGCCGTACAGCTTGAAGCCGATGACCTGCGGCGTGACCATGTACAGCGGCTGGCCGAGCATCACCGCTTCGGCCTCGATGCCGCCCACGCCCCAGCCGAGAACGCCGAGGCCGTTGATCATCGTAGTGTGCGAGTCGGTGCCGACCAATGTGTCGGGAAATAGAATCTGCCCATCGTCTTCCGGTTTGCTGAGAACACCCTGCGCGAGATATTCGAGATTGACCTGATGCACGATGCCGGTGGCAGGCGGGACGACGCGCAGATTGTCAAAGGCCTGCGCGCCCCAGCGCAGAAACTCATAACGTTCGCGGTTGCGCTCGAATTCGAGTTGCGCGTTGCGCATGAGGGCGAGTTCCGTGCCGAAGTAGTCCACCTGAACGGAGTGGTCGATCACGAGGTCAACGGGGACGAGCGGGTTGATCTTCGTCGGGTTGCCGCCGAGGCGTTTCACCGCGTCGCGCATAGCCGCGAGATCGACGATGCACGGCACGCCGGTGAAGTCTTGCATGATGACGCGGGCGGGAAAGAAGGGCATCTCGCCCTCACCCCTCACCCCTCTCTCGGTGGGAGAGGGGAAGGGGGTGGGGTCCCATTGCGCCAGCCGCTTCACGTCGTCTTCGCTCACCAGATAGCCGTCGCAGTTCCGCAAAACGGCTTCGAGCAGAATTTTGATCGAGAACGGCATCCGGTTGAGCGTCGGCGCGAGGCCGGAAGTGGCGAGATGGTCGAGGCGATAGATGTAGTAATCGCCCATTTTGGCGCGCGCGCCGAAGGAGTTGTGGAGGCGAAAGGAAGTCATAGAATCACCTGCTTTGTGAAGGTAATCGGGAATTGGGAAATAGCGATTCGAGGCAAGCGGCAAGCCCACTCGCTAAATTGGAGGGCGCTCGTGCGGTCCTTCGCTGGCCTGTTGGGCCGCCTCCCACAATCGCCGATACTCGGCTCGAACACTCTCGTCTAATCTCTCTCCCAAGTCCAGCGGCAGTTTCAAAGCGACAATCATCTCTTGAACGTCAGCCAAATCTTTCAGCCGATGAGGCGCAGACAACCCGGAAGCCACTTTCAGTTCAATGAGTTTTTCCAGCGCAAGCACCCACAGATCATCTTTTTCGACGCGGGCCGTGAGGGGATCGGGAAAGACCACCGGCTTTGGCTTGCCGTCACCTGGATATTCGCCGGTCGTCATCACTTCGATCTTGACGCCGGTGCTTGTGTCCCGAAACGACTTCGAGGCTGTGGAAAAGGCGGGAACATAGCCGCGTCCGACGAAGTGTTCTTTGAACAAGCGCAGGGTCTCCGGGGTCATCAAGACATCTATACCTTCAGTGAATCGTCTGTAGCCGTGCGCGACGAGCGCCATCGCCCCAATCACCGCGTAGTCAAGCCCTTCGTCTTTGAGATGCGCGGCAAGATGACGAAGGGTTTCGTAGACATCCCCTTCTTTCATAAAGAACTTGCTCCCTTCACGATAGACGTCCCAAATCGAGGGTCGAGTCGCTTCCATGGCGGGAATTATAATCTCTTTCGCAGAGTATAATCAAGCGAAACGAATCTCAGAAAGCCTGTCGTGATCCTCGACCTCTCCCATCCCATTCACACCGACATGACCATCTATCCCGGCGACCCGGAAGTGTCACTCGACTTCGGCGCGGGCGGCGAGGGGCCGTGGCGCGTTTCGGCACTCCGCCTCGGATCGCACTCCGGCACACACATTGACGCGCCCTCGCACCTCGCGCCGGGCCGCCTGACGATTGACGCCCTGCCGCTCGAACGCTTCGTCGGCTTGGGCACCATATTCGATCTTCAGTCTTTGGACGACGATGCGCCTATCGCGCTGGAACATCTCTCACCCGCGCTCTCGACGCCGCGCCCGGCGGACTTCGCGCTTCTGCGCACCGGCTGGGATCGTCACTGGGGGCGCGAACCCTATCTCCGCCACCCCTATCTTTCGCGCGAACTGGCGCAGGCGCTCGCCGAGGCCGGCTTCACGCTGATCGGCGTTGACGCGCTCAACGTCGACTCGACTGTGCAGGGCACAAGCCACGCGCACGAAATTTTGCTCGGCAAAGAGATTCTGATTGTCGAGAACCTGACTGGATTGGATCGCCTGCTGGCCGGGCACATCTATCAGTTTGCGTTCTTTCCACTGCGGCTGGCCGGCGCGGATGGATCGCCCGTGCGCGCGCTGACATGGATTGTGTAGAGGGATTCAGCGGAAGGTGGCGAAAGCCGATTTGAGCCGCGAGGGCGCAATTGAGGAAGAGGAAACGCTAGGCGCTCCGCGCGGCATCAGCCACCCGCCGCCAGTCGTCGGCTCGTTCGCCGGTGAAAGGGCGGTAGAGCGACACGCGGTCGGCCAGCCCCGAGTAACGTTCGCGCAACTCGAGTCCGATGTCGGCCCACGTTCCCTCGACGGCGAACGTCGCCAGCATTTCGTCGGCGATTAACCGGGGCATCTCGCCCCACTGGCCCCGGGAAGCGAGCGCGGAGAGGGCCGCGCCCGTTTCGCCCCAGCCGTGCGTTTCCATCACTCCACGATACGAGGGCGTGGAGGCGTAAAACGAGATCTGTGCCCGCATCGCTTCGCGGTCGGCGGCGCGCTCGGCCTCCGTCTCACCGAGGATGACAAAAGTCGAAGTCGCGATTTCGATCGCGCTCATCTCGCGCCCGGCCCTCGCCGCGCCCTCGGCCATCGCCGGGCGCACGACCTCCGCCAGATACTTGACGGTGTGATACGGATGGACGTGAAAGCCGTCGGCCAATTCGCCGGCCAGCCGGCACAGCGGCGGGTTCACCCCGGCGATGAAGATCGGAATGCGCGGATGGTCGATCGGGTTGGGGCTGAAGAACGGCGTCATCAGCGTCAATTTGTAGTGCTGGCCGCGATAGTTCAGTCGCGTCCTGTTTTGCCACGAGTCCCACACGACCCGGACGGCTTGAAGATACTCGCGCAGGCGCGGCACGGGCGCTTCCCAAGTCATTCCGAAGCGGCGCTCGACGTGCGCCTTGACCTGCGTGCCGAGGCCGAGGCGAAATCGCCCGCCGGATAGTTCGGCGAGGTCCCACGCGGTGTGCGCTACGACGGTCGGACTGCGGGCGAAAGCGATCGCGACGGCAGTGCCCAATTCGATCCGCGAAGTGTGTTCGGCGGCCAGCGCCAGAGGCAAAAACGGATCGTGCTGAGTCTCGTTGGCCCAGACGCCGGACGCGCCGATACTTTCGGCCTGACGAGCGAGGGAGGGGATGTGGGAAAGGGAGGCGGGGGCGAGGTGGATGTCGAATTTCATATTTGCTGAACAGTCAACCGCCGCTCAATTCACCGAATCCCACGACGGAATTCGCCCGTCTGCGCCGGGCCTCGGCCAGCGCGGCAGACGACTGTGAGACGAGCGCGTCGGCATCTGCCTCGCGGCCTCCGGGGTGCGCGGCCATGCCCATAAAAATCGCCAGCGCCGAATTGCCGTCGTCGCCCGCCGCGCGCCGAGCCTGCACCGCCTGAGTCAGCCGGCCGGCGATGATGCGCCCGCCCGCCTCCGACGTGTTGGGAAGGATGATCAAGTAATCGTCTTGGTAGTGTCCGGGGATGTCAACCGCTCTCAGATTCGCATTCAGGATGTGCGCCACCGCCGAGCGGGCGCGCCACCGCGTCGAGTATAAAGGACATCGTGTTCTCCGTTCCCCGGCAGGCGAGACGCAGACGGTCGAGCGCCTGTCCGGTGCGCCCGTTGTCGCGCTCGCGCTTCAGCGCTTCCAGCCGTTTCACCTGCCGGGTGTAACCCTGGGGATCCATCTGGAGAATCGGGATCGCGATCGGCTTGTCTTCGGCGTACTCGTTGACGCCGACGATGGCGCGCGTGCGAAAGAATCCGGCGGCGATGGCCGGCAAAACGCCTCCGAGGTCGTCAATGCGGCGAAAATACTCGCGCGCCTGGGCTTCCATCCGGACGGTGTGCGCTTCGAGCTAATAACTACCGCCGAGCGGATCGACGGTAGTGGTCACGCCCGACTCATGGGCGATGATCTGCTGGGTGCGCAGGGCAACGGTGACGGCGTGCTCGGAGGGGAGCGCGAGGGCCTCGTCCATTGAATTGGTGTGGAGACTCTGCGTGCCGCCGAGGACGGCGGCCAATGCCTGAATGGCGACGCGCACCACATTGTTCTGCGGCTGTTGCGCGGTCAGGCTGACGCCGGCCGTCTGCGTGTGGAAGCGCATCAGCCACGAACGCGGATCTTGCGCGCCGAATGTTTCGCGCATCTCCCTGGCCCAGATGCGCCGCGCCGCGCGGTATTTGGCAATCTCCTCGAAGAAGTCGTTGTGGGCGTTGAAGAAAAATGACAATCGCGGCGCGAAGTCGTCCACCTCAAGCCCGCGCCGGATGGCCCATCGCACGTACTCCAGCCCATCGGCCAGTGTGAAGGCGAGTTCCTGCACGGCGGTCGAGCCGGCCTCGCGGATGTGGTAGCCGGAGATCGAGATCGTGTTCCACTGCGGCAGTTTTTGCGCGCCGTACTCGATCGTGTCCGTTACCAGTCGCATCGAGGGTTCGGGCGGGAAGATGAATTCCTTCTGCGCGATGTACTCTTTGAGGATGTCGTTCTGAGTCGTCCCGCGCAGTTGATCCGGCCTCACGCCCTGCTTCTCGGCGGCGGCGATGACCATCGCCCACAGGATCGCGGCGGGCGAGTTGATCGTCATCGAGGTCGAAACTTTGTCGAGCGGGATGCCGTCGAGCAGGATTTCCATATCCTTGAGCGACGAGACGGCGACGCCGCACTTGCCGTATTCGCCCAGTGCTTCGGGCGCGTCGGTGTCGTAGCCCATCAGCGTGGCGAGGTCGAACGCGATGGAAAGCCCGGTCTGCCCCTGCTCCAGCAAATACTTGAAGCGCGCGTTCGTCTCCTCGGCCGATCCAAATCCGGCGAACATGCGCATCGTCCATAGCCGCCCGCGGTGCATCGTCGGATGGATGCCGCGCGTGTAGGGGTATTCGCCGGGAAAACCGAGGTCGGCGGCGTAGTCGAGATCGGCGACGTCGAGCGGAGTGTAGAGGCGGTCAACGGGTTCCGAGGAGGCCGTGACGAACGCCGGTTGTCGCTCCGGCGCTTTGGCGAGCGTCCGCTGGAGAGTTGTCTCTTCCCACTTGTCTTTCGCCTCGCGGATGGCGGCGAGTTTTTGCTTGTCGAACATGGCTTCCCTCACCCCGGCCCCTCTCCCAAAGGGAGAGGGGAGATCGGGGCGTGAACGTTTGACGGGCTTGGGCTTGCGAAGTATTATACATCGGGTAATATGAAGCCGCACACGCAGAACTGGATGGAGTTGTCGGCGTACGATCTGGAAGTCGCCAAGACTTGTTGAAGTCAGGGCGGTACATTTATGCCGTCTTCATGTGCCATCTCTCGACGGAGAAGATGCTGAAGGCGGCGGTCGTGGAATTCGGCGGAGACGATCCACCGCCGAAAATACATGGCCTGAAACGGCTGGCAGAGATCGCCGGACTCACGCCGACAGATGAGCAACTTGAGTTTCTGGTCGAACTGACCGATCAGCAACAGCGCACCCGCTATCCTGAAGACATCACGGCATTGAGCCAGGTTTACACGCAGGCCTACGCCGAACGGTTACTCAAGCAGACCGAGGAGTTTCAGCAGTGGTTAGAACCGAAGATCAGATTCGGGCTGCCGTAAAGGAGTTCGTCCGGGCACTAAAGCCCACCGTCCGTGTCCAGCAGGTAATTCTTTACGGATCATACGCTCGCGGGCAGGCGCGTGAAGAAAGCGATATTGACATCGCCGTTCTCTCGGATGACTTCGCCCAAATGTCGAAGCTGGAGGTCATTCAAGTACTCGCCCATCGCCGTATTCACTGCGACTCAATGCTCATGCCGGTCGGCTACACCCCGGCGCAGTTCAACGACCCGGACAATGCCTTTGCCCGCGAGATCGCGCGGACGGGGAAGGTCATTTATCGCGCGCCGCGAAAACGTGACGGGCGGGCGCGGAAGTTGAAGGCCGGCAACCGTCGGGCGGTGAAGGAGTCACTATGCCCATCACCTACACCAATCGCAAAGGGGTGACCTACTACCTGCATCAAGGCACGACCAAGAAGGGCAAGCCCCGCTATTTCTTCTCGAAGGAGTCAACCGGACAGGTTCTTGACCGGATTCCCGACGGCTACGAAATCACCGAGAGTGTGAACGGCATTGTCTCGCTGTCCAAAGCCGGGCAACGCACCATTGCCGAAAGCGAAGTCGGACTTGTGGCGTCCATCGTCACAGGCCAGCGCCACCTGAAATACTATCGCGTGGCGGCGAAGCGCAATACCATCGAGGTCTACGAGCCACTCGGTGGGCTGGACGACAAAGTAGCCGCCCGTATTTTTGGCGATGACCTGTTCACGCCTGCCCTCGCCGAACGTCTGCGGCGCGAGCGCGCGCATTACACCCACTATTCTCCAGTGATGCGCTTTATCCTCGAGGACGAGACCGAGCGCACGTTTTCGGTCGAGCGCTGGTGCTACCGAGGGAGCACAGATGGCTGGTTGCCGATTTACAGCGCCGGGGCCGGGCCGCTGGGGAAACTGGCCCGCCGCTGCATTCCACATTTGGGCAAAGACTCGTTTTTTGAGTTGATCTAATATCACGAACGCGGGGAGGTCCAACCCATGCGGCAGACAACCGCTTTTCGTTCACGCGAAGAGGTCTTTGACTTCCTCGATGACTACGCCTTTGAGCGCAAAGAGGAGATCGATCGGCGACAACTAGGCAAAGAGACAGGCCTCATCAAGACCTACGTGTTTGAGACTTCGCCCGAAAACCCGGCCTCGTCAGGCCCGGTGACATTGTTACGCGGCACGGATTGGCAGGTTGAACCGATTGGGCACGATGGCCTCTATACGGCGCGTGACTCAGAAGGGGAGTTGGGCTTCATCGAACTTGTCTCACCTCGCCATCTCATGTTGCATTCCATCCGAAAGAAGGAGAAGGCGGATGGGGCGGTGATTCGGGCGGTGCGCAACACGGCCCAACTGGACTCGCTTTGGCTGGCGGGTGAGTATTTCTTGAATCTGTGGAAAACCGTGATCTTGCCACAATCACCGGACCGATTTATCACCCTCAAATTCGAGCATCTGACCCAATTTGAAGACGCTGCCGCTGGGTTTGATGAGACCGACGATGATCGAGAGGAAGAACGGAGTGAGGAAAACATTGCCGAACGGCGTGCGTCCATATCGACCATCACCGAGCGGGCGGAGCGGGTGGGGAAATTTCTGCCTCAGTTGCAATCCTTTCATCCCCCTTTCAAAGCCGTCAAGATGTTGCGGATCCCGGCCAGCGAGCGCGGCGGTTATGAGTTCTGGTCTTGGGGCAAAATTACCTATCGCGCCCCCAGCTTTCGAGAGGGCCGCGAACAGGCTCTTTCCGTGACCCGCCTTTACGAGCAAACCACCCGCGCCATCGAGCGAACACTGTGGTTGCGGACGGAGCCGGTGGCGATGAAGGGCGGTGAGGGGCTGACATTGCGCGGCGCGCCGCTGGTTTTGCAGTTCAGCCAGCCACTGTCTTTGTCGACCTTTCATAACCTTGTCGCGGTTACATTTGAGCGTGGTCAGGGCCCGCTCCGGCTGTGGGGCAATCCGATCTGGTTGAATGAAAGAAAGGTTCATGTTTATGGAATTGACCTGCATCTGTGGCAACGGTTGTATTTGGAATTGACGCCGTACCGGATGGTCGTCGTCATGCCACACGGAACGTGCGGCAACACCGCTCATCGCTTGATGACTAATATCCAGCGATATGTCGATCCCGCCGTCACGATGTATATTGGCGAAACGACGTACTCGGACATCATCCGCGAGGCGTTGCTGGGAAAGACGGTAGACTGATATGCCGTTCGACCAGACGCCGCTCTTTCAATTGAACCTGATGATCTTTCTTGCCTGGCCCTCTGCGCCCGCCTTCGTTCGGCCTGTTTTGCGGGAGGGTGGTTTTGCGCTCCACGCCATCGGCCCTCCAATACCGACGACGTTGCAGACCCAAGCCCGTGCTGCGAATGCCACACCGCCCATTCCGCTCACCCCTACGCCTTCCCCAGACTTGCTGTTTAGTAAAGCCGAAAGCAAGACCTTAATGCCGATGGAGTGCAAGTTGAGCAGTTTCGGCCCGGAGGCCAAACAGGCACGTCAAGCGGCGGCGTTGCTCTCCTGCATCAGCACGCATCTGGCCGACATTTTGGGCCTAGCCACGCCCGGCAACTGGTCGGCGATGTTGGTGTACGCTGTGAGGGACGGTTTTGAGTCGTTGATGCAGGACACATTGTCGAGTCTGACCACTCGCCTGAATTCGGCGCTGGTGGAGACCGTCCCATTCGGGAGTCTGGGAATCGCTGTCCGGTCGGACGGTGTTTACCTTGTGCCGGAGCCGCGTGCGGCTCTGCCGATATCGGCGCTCATGTCCGCGCCGACTGATGGCGTGCGGGTGATGCCGTTGGAAGAGGGCGAAGACCCACGCCCCCTTTATCTCGTCCCCCTCGATCCGGCATATCAAACGCACGATGACTATGAAAAACGCGCTTTAGAAGAAAGAGTTCGCACAGCGCTGGCTTCTCTCGTCGGCAGTCGTCTAGACCAAGTGCGGTTTGAGGTAGCGCTGGACGACATTCTGCGGGCGGCGGTAGAAGTATGGGATGCTTGGGCCGACCGGAACGCCAAGAAGAACATTCGCAATGCCGTCCGCGCCTATGCCCGCCAGGTGCTTCAGCAAATTAGGAAACTCGGCCTGGATATCAATGTAGACCAAGATCGGATTATCTTCCAGCACATTTCTCCTTCCACCGCTAATGAGGTGCGGCGTTACTTCTCCAGCGCGGGTTTTCGCCAAGGCCGAATCGACCTATGGAGCGAGGCCGTGCAACTTGATTTCAGCAGCCTGGCCGAGGGATGGTGACCCATGCCCCGCGCCAAGAAACCCGCCCGCTCCGCCCCTCGCACCGAAGCCTACGCCCATCCCGAGGCCGAGAGTCTCCTGCGCCCCGACGTGGGATTGCAGGCGCAGTTCAAGCAGAAGAAGCCGGTCGCGAAATACGAATACGATCCGTCGCTCGACCCGCAGTTGCAGTGGGCAGGCAAAGCCGAGCGCACTTCGTTTGACGTCCCGACTCTGCCTCTTTTCGTTCACGAACGCCTCTCGACCAAAGCCATCCTCGAAACGCTCAAGGGCCACAAGCGCGACAAGCGGCTGGATTTCTTTGATGCGCTGTTCGGTGAGCCGCAGTTGTCCATCAGCGACCGCATCCTCAGGGCCTACGAATACCTCGACAACTGGCAGAACCGGCTGATCCTCGGCGATAGTCTGGTGGTGATGAACAGCCTGCTGGGCTACGAGGGCCTCGGCGGGCAGGTGCAGATGATCTACGTGGACCCGCCCTACGGTGTGAAGTTCGGCTCCAACTTTCAGCCCTTCGTCCGCAAGCGCGACGTGAGGCACAACGCCGACGACGACCTGACTCGCGAGCCGGAGATGGTGCAGGCTTACCGCGACACCTGGGAACTCGGCGTTCACTCGTACCTCACGTACCTCCGCGACCGCTTCCTGCTCGCCCGCGAATTACTCTCGCCCTCAGGTTCGATCTTCGTCCAGATTTCGGATGAGAATGTGCATCACGTCCGTGAACTGCTCGACGAGGTTTATGGCGCAGAGAATTTCTGTGCATTGATTACTTTCAGAAAGAAGATGATGCCACTCGGCTCTGATGTGGCCGAAAGTGTATCGGACTACATTCTATGGTATGCCAAGAGTCGAGACCAAGCCAAACTTCGGTCTGTGTTTCGAGAGAAACCTCCCGAAGGAGACAGCAGTTGGTCGCACGTCGAAGTTCCCGATCGAACTCGCCGCCGCATGACAACAGAGGAAGTCAACAATCACGCTCTACTCCCGTCTGGTTCTCTCGTGTTTCAACCAATCTCGATGCTCCCCGCTCAATACAGGCCCAATCAAGATTTCGACTTCGCGTACGAGGGTGTTACCTACAAGCCACCAAAGGGCAGTTGTTGGAAAACAGATAAGCCGGGAATGGACGGGCTTGCGGCGGCAAAACGCCTGTACCCAAGCGGCAATACTCTCAGGTATGTCCTCTACCACAAGGATTATCCGGTAGCGCGAATAACAAATCTCTGGGCTGATACAGGCGGGGCAGATGATCAGGTCTACGTTGTTCAGACCAATACTGAAATAGTGAAGCGTTGTATGCAGATGACCACCGACCCCGGCG
>JACQED010000103.1 GCA_016200785.1 Chloroflexota bacterium | reverse complement strand
GTGCGCGTGCGCCGTCTGAGTCTGTCCCGGCTCAAGGCAATTCATGCCGAGCATCAGCGCGTCACTGCGGAAGAGGGTGTTCTTGAAATACTTGTCGGAATTGGAGCCGGTATAGTCGCGGTAGTCCGCAAAGGGATTCATTCTTGCACCGGAACGACGCCCATCGCGACGATGTACTGCGCGTGCAGATACGCCGTCCGCATGCCGCCCTCGCCCTTGACCGGCTCGATGATGCCGTTGCCGTTCGCGTCCACGCCGTCGCGGATTTGGATTGTCAATTTCTCCAGTTGCTCGGCGATGGTGCGGGCCTCGCCGAGGTCTTTGGCCGAGTTCAATTTCAACGCGAGTTCGTCGGCCTGCGTGCCCCAGTCAATCACGTTCTGCGCCGAGTCAAAGGTGTGCCGGGCGTGGGTCTTCATGGAGTCCGTCGCGTCGGCTGCCGCCAAAACGGCGCCCGCCTGATCCTGAATCGCCCGCGCATAGGCCAACATGCCGACGCCGTCGCTCGGATCGAACACCGTGCCGTTCTTGTCCAGGTCGCCGTAGTTCGGCCCGCTCTTGCCCTCGATGAGGTTGACCACGTGCTCGGCGTGGCGCGTGACCGAGCGCAGGTCGCCTGAGTTGACTGCATCCACCGACGAGCCGGCGTGGCGCACGATGTCCTCGGCGTCAAAGCGGAACGGCACGATCAACGCCTTCCCATCGGGTGAGACCGGCGAACCGACCAGGACTGGCAACACGGCGCTTCGCGCCACCGGCGGAACATATCCCTCCAGCAACCTTTTGCCCGACGGCGCCGGATCGGTGTCGCCGGGGGGTTCGATTGACACAAAAAACGAATCGAAGCCGTCCACCAGATTCGACGCCAGCGGATCAATGAACGAATGATTGACATTGCCGTTCGCGTCAACCTGCAGCGGGCCGAGGCTCTTGGGGCCGTTGGGACCGTTCAGCCAGAACGCCAGTGTCGAGCCGTCCGTCGGCGCGGCCACGCCCGATGCAACCAACAACAGTTCGTCATTGAGCGCGCGGTTGTCGCGGAACTCGAGGAAGCCGACCGTCGTCGGCGGCAGGCTGCTGACCAGCGGCCCTGGCGCGGGAGTGGGGGCGGGCGTGGCCGTGGGGGGCAGCTCGGCGGTGGGCGCGGCGGCCACCTGCTGCGCCGATACGACGTGGATAATGCCGCTCATGCCCTGAGTGCCCGGCGAGCCGTGGAAGGCGCAATAGTATTTGAAATCGCCAATCTGGTTGTACGTGACTTTGAACGACTCACCCTTGTTCAGAACTTTGGAATCCACGCTGCCGTTGTCGTAAGTGACGGTGTGCGGCGCGTCGTCCTGGTTGATCCACTCGACCGTCGTGCCCAGCGGCACGCTGATCTCGAACGGAACGAAGGCGAAATTCGACATCGGGATTACCGTCGTGCCCTGCACCTGCGCCACCGGCGACCCGGAGGCCTCGGTCGGCACGATGTACCACACGAAGTAAGTCGAGAGGCCCAGCACGACCGCCGCGTAGAATCCGCCCAACGTGATCTGCATCAGCGTCTTCCACCACTTAATGCGCAGGAATTTCCACGGCAGGCGAAAGTTCATGCGAATGACGAGGAAGACAGCCGATATTTCTGTCAGCCCGCCGACCGTCGCGTGCAGAGTTGAGAGCCAGTGAAATGGCCGCGTGATGCTTCCCGGCGACTGTTGAAGCACCGCCAGCACCTGCTGGCTGAACGACACGACCATGATGAACTCGATCAACACGATGTTGAACAGAGTCCAGAAAGTCTGGTTGTACTGGTGCGCGGAAATTCTGCCGGTGTGAGCGAGGAAGAAGCCGACGCTCAGACCGATGAACAATAGGATCTCCAGCGTGATGTTGACGTCGGAAAGGAACTTGGCGCGCGTGCCGTAGAAGCCGTTGGCGTTGGCGACGCCCTGGTTCCGGGCAAGGACGATGGCGGCGATGGCGACGACGATCAGCGCCGCGATGAACAGGCCGACGACGATCCTGACCGCACGCGGCGGCGGGACGTCCTCCGGTTTTCGCTGTTCCCTGGGTGCTGTGGGTACGGGTTGGGTGGACATGGCATCTCCTCCTGATCTTGGCGAAACGAGGGCGGATTGTACAAAAGAACGGAGGGGAATGCAACCTCCCATTGGCGTCGCGAACGGAAAACGACAACGGACTTGAGAAATCACCGGATTGCTCCGTCGTGCTCTCAAATCCGTTGTAGGTCGTGACGGCCAATCAACGACAAGATGAGTCGGGCTCGACTCTCAGCGTTTGCTTCCCAGCCGCTCGACAAACGTCGAGTGCTCGGCGGCAGCAAGTCCCTTCTGCAACTCGGCCAGCACCGCGGCCAAATCACCGTCGAGGAGCGCCGGCACTGCCAGATGCAAGCCGGGGAGGATTCTGCTGCGCATCACGCCGTTCTCATCCGCAGTCAACGGCGTGTACTCGCCCTCCAATAACTCGAACCAGTCTACCTTTTTGTCGTATACCTGCCAGACGACATACTCTTGCACTCCGTTGCGACGGTAAGCTCTCAACTTGTCATGGAGATCGTAAGCTGCGCTACTGGCCGCAATCTCCACGATCAGGTCGGGCGCGCCTGCCAGATAATCATCTTCGCTAATACGCGACTCGCCCCCTGGTGGCACATCAATCCACAATAAAGCGTCCGGCTGCACTTCATTGTCGGCATCGAGGTGAACTGTTGCATTGTCGGCCAACTGCGTCCCTGGCGTGGCGGCGGAATACGCGGCCAGCCAGCCGATGATGTGGCCGTGCGGCACGGCGTGACTCTTGAGATGAACTGGGGAGGGCATGTAGACTACTCCTTCGATCAGCTCAGCCTTCTTGACATACGGCATGGCATTATAGCGCCGCTCAAACTCGCGCCGCGTCAGTCTGTCGCCACTTTCAAGCGGCGGGATCGCGGCTGCGGCCATGCCTCGCACATTCCGGCGAGGCGGCCTGACTTGCACATCGCCAGTCGTTGCCTCTTTGAGCGCCATGGTAGTCATCTCCGCTTACTAAGAATCCATCAGCCAGCGCAGTTTCAATATACCGGAAATAAACGAATCTGACAATCATGCGACAGCGAATAGTGGCGGCATCTCCTGCAAGGCCCGCGCCACTCTCGTCCCCGGCCACGTGAGCCAACTGCCGTCCACTAGATGCACGCGCCCGTTCCGTGCGGCCGGCAAATCGGTCAACTGCATCAATTCCTCGCGGTCGGCTTCGTCAAAAGAATACGGTTCGCTCGGCAGGAGAATCACTTCCGGTTGTCCCGCGACGATCTCTACCAGCGTGACCCGCGGATAGCGCGTGTCCCGCTCGTCGCCCGCCGATTTCACTAATTTGCCGCCGCCCCCTTCCCGCCTCAAATCTGCCGACAGCGGATACCTTCGCTCGCGGTCGGCGAAGATATTACGTCCGCCGCACACGGTCAACAAATCGTGGATGTAAGTTTCGGAGTTGAACGTCATCCACCATCTGGCATGGTCTTGTGACGCATGCGGCTCGCGCCAAATCGGACAGAAGAACGGCGCCGGCTCGCGCTCGGCCTCGACGGCGCGCGTCCAATCGAGCGCGTGCTCCAACGTCATGATCCGCTGGCCCATAGTGGACGGGACGTGGAAGAGCCGTGTCATCTCCCACAATACATCGAGCGCCTCACGCACGGTGCGCGGAAAAGTGACCCACACCGCCAGCCCGGCCTCTTGCAACTTCGCCACGTCCTGCGGGCGGTTCTCTTCTTGATTCGCGATCACTAAGTCCGGGTGGAGGGCAGCGATCTCATCACAACGAGGGTTCTTCGTGCCGCCGATCTTCGGGATGCCCAGCACGCCTTCGGCAGGGTGAACGCAAAAATCGGTCACGGCGATCAGGCGTCCGCCGAGGCCGAGGTCGAAGAGACTCTCGGTCACCGATGGAACAAGAGAAACCACTCGCAAGGGAGGTGTAGCGACAAGCGGCCGAGCGATCATACGGATTCTTTCCAAGCCAGAGGTGATGAAGCGAACGTGAAGCGTGAATCTACAATCGCGAATTGAGCGGCGGCACATGCGCGAGGCCGAATCGGGTTGCGCTTAAGGGATCGGCGGCAAAGGCGAGATTGTTGAAGCGTGCCGGCGCGACCGCCCCCGGCCCCGCGCGCACTTCAACCGCCGTCAGCCATTTCACCCACTGCCAGCCGCGCCGCGTGGGGGCGACGACCCTCAATGGGAAACCATGCCAGCGATCCAACACTTCGCCGCCGACGTGCGTGGCGAGGAAAAGCGTCTGCGCTTCGTCGAGCGGGTACTCTGCGGCGTAACCGGTTGCCGCAATAAATCGAATCGCGCTCGCCGACGGAGACAGCCGGGCCTCGTCGAGCAATTCGGCGAGCGGCACGCCGCGCCACGCTTGCGTGCTGTACCAGCCGGTGGTGCAGTCGAGCGTCGCCGCAAATTCGCGTGCGGGCCGGGCGAGGAAAGCGGCGTACGAAAGATAAATTGGTTTCTCAACTGCGCCCACGAGTGAAAACGTCCACGCGGCGGCGTCCACCGGGTTGCGCCCTTCGCCGTAGCCGTTGGTGACGGGAAACGAATTGCCGGCGAACGAACCTTGTTCGCGCGATCCCGTGACGGTGCGCCGCGCGCCGGGCGTCTCACGCGATCGCGCCAGCCACGCTATTGCGCCCCACCCGGCGAGGCCAGCCGCGCCCCACCCCAAATAACGAAGCGCCGCGCGGCGCGAGATCAATTCCCGCGCCTTCGGCCTCGGCCAGCGCCGCCACAGGTGAAGCGCGAGAAAGGGGAGCAAGCCAAGCGCGATCATCCAATGCCAAGAGATCGCCGTGTCACCGAGAAGCCGCCAACCGGGCAAGACGTTCGCCGCCCACGCCAGTCCAAGAATCAGGACGGCCAGCGCCGCCGAGGCCAGCAGCAGCGAGACGCCGACGACGAGGCTGCGGTCGAATCGTCGATCGAACCCGCGGCCAAGCGAGCGGAGCGCGATGCCAATTTTCCAGGGGAGAAGCGCGATGAAGGCGAAGCCGGAGACGCGGTGGGCCTCGTACATCCAGCCGGGCAGCGGCCAGACTATGCCGTACGCGCCCGTGAATGTGAGGGCAGCGAGGAGGAGAAGAAGCGCGGTGTTGGTGACGCGGACATTCACGTCATTTTTTCTTGGCCCTGCCGCAGTTGCACCCGCCGCCCTCATGCCGGTCGCAGGGGCTGTCGGATTTCGTTTTCAACGCTTCGAGTTCATCGAGCGGCACCAGTTCTTCTTTGGAGAATTCGAACTGGGCTTCGCCGATTTCGACGAAGACCGACTCCTTGAGGGGATTTACGTCGAGGACTTTGCCTTCGCCCTTCGGTGTTCCGACTCGTTTGCCGCGCCTCGGCAGGCTTTTGCGAGCGGCCACGTATTGCTCGTATTCGTACACCAGGCAACAGCGCAGACGCCCGCACATGCCGGTGATCTCTTGCGGGTTGAGGGAGATGCCCTGCTCCTTCGCCATCTTGATCGAGACGGGGCTGAACTCGGTCAGGAACATCGAGCAACAGCGTGTTTCCAAGCCGCACGCGCCCAAGCCGCCGAGGATCTTCGCCACGTCGCGCGGGCCGATCTGCCGCAGTTCGACATGCGGCTTGGGGAACAGTCTTTGCATGTCGGCGCGGAGCGAGCGAGTGTCGGCCTTGTCGTCGCCTTCGGCGCTGAAGAGGAACGTCAGCCGGGTGCCGTCGTAGTTGTACTCGGCCATGACGACCTTGACCGGCAACTGCAACTCGGCCGCGCGCGCGCGGCACTCGATCGTGGCCTCGGTCTCTTTCGCGTGCCACATCTGTTGCATGACGAGATCGCGCGGAGTCGCCATGCGCTCGATCGGCTTGTAGCCCCCCTCGGCTGATTGTTGTGTCTCGAACGGAACGAATGCGACGGCTTCGCCCATTTGCTTGCCGCGCGCGGTTTCGACGATGACGCGATCGCCCTCGCGCAGATCGGGCAGGGCTGAAGCGTCGAAGTGATAGAGTTTGCCGATCTTGTGGAAACGGACCCCGACGATGGAAGGCACGGTGTTATCCGATCATCTGGATCGGGATCAGATTGCTCTCCGCCATCAGCGTCTGCACCGAGACTTTGGCAGCGACATCCTGTCCGATCGTCTTGAAAGCCTGCGCCACCGGCGAGTCGGGATGCGAGAGGACGATGGGCGCGCCGGCATCGCCGCCGATCCGCACGTGCGGGTCCAGAGGGATCTCGCCGATGAAAGGCACGCCGGCGCGCTCGGCCAGCGCCCGCCCGCCGCCTTGACCGAAAACGTCGACTCTTTCGCCCATGGGCGTGATCAGGTAACTCATATTTTCGATCACCCCGAGCACCGGCACTTTCATCGTGCGGAACATCTCGAGGCCGCGCAGAGCATCGGCTTGCGACACGGCCTGCGGCAGAGTCACAATCAGTCCGCCGGTCAGCGGCAGGGATTGAGTGAGTGACAGTTGAGCGTCGCCCGTCCCCGGCGGCAGGTCAATCAGCAAGTAATCGAGTTCGCCCCAATCCACATCGGACAGGAATTGGCGGATGGCAGAATGAAGCATGGGGCCGCGCCAGATCAGCGGCTGGCCGGGTTTCACGAGAAAGGCCATTGACATGACTTTGACGCCGTGCGCGATAGCAGGCCGCATTTGCGTCGCAGTCGGAGAAGGCATAGCCTCCACACCCATCATCATCGGCACGTTCGGGCCGTAGATGTCCGCGTCGAGCAGACCGACCGATGCCCCGGCCTGCGCCAGAACCACCGCCAGATTCACTGCGACCGTCGTCTTGCCGACACCGCCCTTGCCCGAAGCGACGGCGACCGTGTTCTTCATCGGGAGCGAGAGTTGTCCCGCCGAGATGCGCCGGTCGGTCGGCACGTTTGCGTCCCACTTGACGTTGACGGACTTGACACCGGACACCTTGCCCACTGCCGCCCGGACGTCGCGCTCGATGACGTTCCGCAGCGGGCAGGCCGGCGTCGTGAGCACCACGGTGAGCTCGACCGCCGGCCCGTTGATTTTCAAATCCTTGATCATGTTCAACGTCACCAGGTCGCGGTGCAGTTCGGGTTCCATCACCGTGCCCAGCGCCTTCATGACCACGTCTTTCGTGACGCCGTTTTTGTCAGCCATTCTCCACCTTGTCTACGACCCGCCTACCTACTCATCCACTATGCCGCAACGTTGATACCGCTCGACGTCGACCTTAGCCTGCTTGAACTGATGCAGCAAATCAGAGTCATTCCCTTTGTAACGCATAATCGCCAGTTGCGCGCAGGAGGTACAACCGCGCATGGCTCGATACGAATCGGCGTGGCAGGTAAGACAGCCGTCGAGCCGTATCATCAGCAGACAGAAGGCCAGATTCTCAGCTGAACCTTCTTCCTCCTCGACAACTCGTTCCACCAAATCGTGCCAGACTTTTCCCCTCAGATCGCGCAAACTCGGGATCACGCGCGGAGGGAAGAGCATTTCGGTGTCGCTTTGGTACATCGAGCGCTCCTACAGAGGCAGATATTGGAAAACCGCTTATACAGACTCTTCCGCCTTCTTCGCCGCCCCGGCTTTCTTGGCCGCCTTCTTGGCTTCGTCCGCCGCGCGCGCGGCTTCTTCGGCCGCGTAGTCGGTCGGGTGAATCTGGGCGTGATACGAAACCGGCTTCGAGAGTTTGTCTTTGTTCCAGATGTGGCGCGTCGTTCGGTCGTAAGAGGCGATCTCGAAATCGTGATCCATCTTGATCGCGTCGAACGGGCAATACTCGGCGCAATAACCGCAGTTCATGCAGATGTCAATGTCGATGAAGAACGCTTTCGGCGCGGGGATGGGCCGGCCCGTCTTGGGATCGTTGGTGCGCTCGATCCAGATGCACTGCGGCGGGCAGACTTTGGCGCAGATGCCGCACGACGTGCAGCGATCGACCTGCTCGCCGTTCGGCCCCTCTTCGTAAAGCAGGAACGGGATGTAGCGGAACCGCTCCGGTATGTCGAGTCGTTCCTCCGGATACTGGACTGTGAAGACGCCTCGACCTTTGACACCCTGCCGGACGTTGAACGCCTCGCGCGAGGTGTAGCGCTTGCCCAGCCAACGAAAATCGTCGACGTAGGAGTCGATGAAGTGCTTGAGCGTCACGCCGAGGCCGCGAACGATGCCGAGTCCGTACATGGTGTCTCCTCTACCTGTCCGTCTCTCCCAATACAATATCAATGCTCCCCAAGATCCCGACAACATCCGCGACTTTGTGGCCTTTGCACAATTCGCCCAGCACGGTCAAGTTGATGAACGATGGAGCGCGGATGTGATAGCGCCAGGGGTTGGCCTTGCCGTTCGAGACGACGTAGTATCCGAGTTCACCCTTCGGGTTTTCGACACGCCCGTACGCCTCACTCGCCGGGACGCGCACCTGATATTGCAGCTTTCCGGACATGATATCGCCGCCGATGGTGGGTAAGTCGCGCACGACCTGCTGACAGATGCGCACTGACTGGCGCATCTCGTCGAGGCGGATCAGGTACCGGTCGTAAACGTCGCCGTTGTAGCGCACCGCCACGTCGAAGTCGAAGCGGTTGTAAATGCTGTACGGGTCGGCGCGGCGCACATCGTAGGGAACGCCGGAGGCGCGCAGAACCGGGCCGGCCGTCGAGTAGGCAATGGCTTTGTCCGGCGGAAGCACGCCCACGCCGATACAGCGCGAGCGGATGATCTCGTTGTTAGTGAGGTACGTATCAAGATCGTCAATCGCTCGCGGCAGGCGCTCGTTCACCAGTTCGCGCAGGAAGTCAATCGTGTCCCCGTCTTTGAACTTCTCGGGCAGATCGCGGTAGACGCCGCCGAAGCGCATGTAATTGCACATCATGCGCGACCCGGCAGTGGCCTCGAACAGATCGAGGATCAACTCGCGCTCTTTGATCGCGTATAGAGCCGGGGTGAAGAAAGCGCCGAGGTCGTTGAGCAGAAAGCCGATGGCCCACATGTGGTTGCAGATGCGGGTGAGCTCGACCATGAGCACGCGGATGTATTCGGCGCGCTCCGGAACTTTCGCTTTCTGTAATTGCTCGACCGCGAGGGCATAGCCGTGATTATTGCTCATCGAACAGATGTAGTCCAGCCGGTCGGTATACGGCATGTTCTGAAGGTATGTGTTGCGCTCGCCGATCTTCTCGTGGTTGCGATGCAAGTAACCCATCACCGGCTCAAGATGGTCGATCGTCTCGCCGTTGAGCGAGACGACCATGCGGAACACGCCGTGGGTAGACGGGTGTTGCGGGCCGAGATTGACGACCAGCTTGTCGGTCTTCAACTCATGACCGTTGCCAGACTCTTTGAGCGCGCCCGCCCCCGCGTAAATCGCGTCCTCGGCCTCAGGCACCCAGCCGTCAACCGAGAAGTCAGGCGGATACTGCACGTTCGTGCCGAAAGGGTTGTTTTCTTCGGAGCGATGAAAATCGCCGCCGGGCCAGCGGGTGTCGAAAGGTTTGTGGTCTTCCTCGTAATACGGCTCGCGCCAATCTTTGCGAAGGGGATGGCCGGCGAACCCTTCCCACATCAAAATGCGTTTGAGGTACGGATGGCCGGCGAAGCGAATGCCGAGCAAGTCCCACGCCTCGCGCTCCTGAAAGTCGGCGCCGGGATAGACCGATACGAGCGACGGCACGACGGCATTATCGCGCGGCGTTTGAACTTTGAGGGCGAGCGCCGGGCCGCCGGAGGTGCGATAGGCGTGGTAAACGACTTCCATCTTGCCGTCGTTCATGTAATCCACGCCGGTGACCGACGAAAGATAGTCGTAGCCCATCTCGTCACGGATCGCCGTGGCCACCTCGACGAGTTTGTCGGCGTTGACGAGGTAACCCGAGTAGCCGGGGCGAGTATCCTTTTGAACAGCGTCGGGGAAATGAGCGTCGAGGGTGAGGTCGGGGGCAGTAGTCGCCGCGCCCTGCGGCGATGCGGTGAGTTCGGTCATTCTACGCCTCTGCTGCCCCACTCAATTCGGCCACGGCGGTCGCGGCAGTCGCCAGCTTCGCGGCCTGCACGCGGATGACGTCGCTCTGGCGCGGATCGATGATGTCGGGGCCGAGGATCGGCACGGGGATCGCTTCGCTCGGGCCGCGCTGATACCACGGCACGGTGAGGATCGACTGCTGATCGATTTTCTTTTGAACGGCGATCAATCCGAAGAGGAGGGCCTGCGGCGTCGGCGGACAGCCGGGGACGTAAACATCCACGGGCACGTACTTGTCGACGCCGGAGACGACGTTGTAGCCCTCTTTGAATGGCCCGCCGCCCGTGGCGCACGCGCCCATCGAGAGAACGTACTTGGGTTCCGGCATCTGGTTGTACAACCTGACGATCTGCGGCACCATCTTCTTCGTCACCGTGCCGGAGACGATCATCAGATCGCTTTGACGCGGGCTGGGGCGCATGACCTCCATGCCGAAGCGCGACAGGTCGTAGCGGCTGGCAGCGGTGCAGATCATTTCAATCGCACAGCAGGCCAGCCCGAACATCATCGGCCACATTGACGAGCGGCGGCTCCAGTTGTAGATCTTGTCGATCGTCGTGATGGCGATGTTCGATTGTAATTCGTCGGGCACGGGAAAATCGGGGTTGAGCAGTTCGTCAGTCGCACTCATACGGGGTTGACCTCCTCGTACCACTCTTGATAAATAGCGGTGAGCAAATCGTCGTTGACGAGGGCCGGATCGTCGGCGAACTCAGGCAGGGCCACGACCCAGGCCTCGATCATTTTCAGCGTCACGCTGTCGAGGTTCTCGCCGGGATGCTCCTCGATCAGCCGCCGGGCCAGCGCGTAGGAGGCATCCCAGTACAATTCGTCATTCACGCCGGGCTATTGTGTCAGTTTTTATGACGGATTTCACAATGATTGGCGATTATAGCCATCGGGATAACCTTTGTCAAGCAAATGAAAAATTTGAAAGGTGGTGATTTGACAAATCATTCCCTCGACACTAGAATGAGGCCGGATTGCAGTCCAAGAAGGCGACCGATTGGGTCGCAGTTCGGAGGCGGCTATGCAATCTACTAGAAAGCGAATTCTAGAGATTCTCAAAGAACACGGACAGGCGACAGTGGAAGTCCTCGGTGAAACGCTGAGTCTTACCACGGTGACTGTGCGCCATCACCTCGACGTGCTGCGTAGTGAGGGTCTGATCGAAGAGCCGGTCGTGAAGCACCGATCGACGCCGGGCCGGCCGCAATATGTCTACAGCCTCGCGCCTCGCGCCGCAGAGCATTTCCCGAAGAACTTCGACGGCCTGAGCAACCGTTTGCTCGAGTCGATGCGGGCCAGCCTCGATCCCGATCGCATCAACCTGATCTTCGACGACGTTGCCGGCCGTTTCGCGGCCGAGGCCCCTCCTCCTTTGCCCGGCGAAACGCCGGAGCAGGGACTGGATCGTATCGTGACCTTCCTCGACGCGAAGGGCTACGTGGCCCGTTGGGAGCGCGTGCCTGAAGGTTTTCTCCTGCATACGACGAACTGCCCTTACGAGGGAAGCGCGGCGGGCCACCCCGAACTTTGCGCGATGGATATGAGGCTCATTACGTCACTGCTCAACGTCGAGCCTGAGCGGATGGGCCGCGTGGTCGAGGGCTGCGGCTCGTGCTCGTACCTGATTCGAGAGGCCCTGGAATTTCCTAGACCCGTATCTGACTAATTGACTCTTAGAAGGAATTTTGTTACAATGGGCGCAACTTAGGCCCAGACCGCGAACCAACAACACTCGACCCGAAAGGATGCCTACGATGACTGTGCTTGAAAAGATCGATACCGACACCATTGAGATAACAGGCGCCGCGGCCAACAAGGTGCGCGGCATCTTGCAGGAGCGCAACCTGCTCGATCATGGCTTGCGAGTTTTCGTCGCCGGGGGCGGCTGCTCCGGCATGCAATACGGCATGGCCATCGAGGGCACTCCGCGCGAGTTCGACAACGTAGTCGAGGCCGAGGGCGTTAAACTGTACATCGATCCGACCTCGATGATGTACTTGGCCGGCGCCCACATTGACTACGTTGACAATTTGATGGGCGGCGGCTTCCGCATTGACAACCCCAACGCCGTTTCGACCTGCGGCTGTGGGCACTCGTTCCGCACCAGCGACGCCGAAGGACGCGCCGGCGGCAGCTCGGACGGCGGCGGCGCTTGCGGCTGTCAGTAAATCTATCTCATTTATCGCATAGAAGAACGCCGAATGCCGCCTTCCCGGCGGCCTCGGCGTTCTTCTGCGTATTGATACCGATGCCTCGTCATTTCACCGTCGCCGAAGCCAACGCCCTCTTGCCCGACGTGCGGCGCATCGTCGCCCGCATGTTGGAGGCCCGACAGAACATCATCGTCGCCCGCCCCGAAGTGTGGCCGGTGCTGGAAGGCGCGATCGGCAACGGCGGCAGCAAGAAAGCCGGCGAACTGATCTTCGAATTCGAGAAAGTCCAGAGCGGCGCCCGGCGGCTCACCCAACTCGGCATTCACTTGAAAGACATCAACACCGGCCTGGTGGATTTCCTCTCCATCCGGGACGGGCGCGAGGTGTACTTGTGCTGGCGCTACGACGAACCTTCCGTCGCCCACTGGCACGATCTCGAAGCCGGCTTCGCCGGAAGACAAGCACTGTGAGTTCACAAAAACCGTTGTCTTGGGGAAGCTTGGAATCGAACCGCGAAGCCGCCACCCCGCAAAAGCGGGCGGGGCAGGCGAGCGCAAAGTTTCCCCGCTTTTTCTTCGTATCCCTTACGCCCTCGCGGTAAGACAAGGTCACTTGCGGTGGAGCCAGCCATGAAACTTTTCGGCCCCCCGAGAGATTCTTCCGAACCCAAACGCCTCTGGCTCGATCTGGGCGACCTCGGCGATCTGGTGAACCCCGCCGGCCCGCACGAGCAGTGGCAGGATCACGGCTTAGGCTTGCTGAGAACTATCCTCCACCAAAACGGCTTGACGACCGATCTCCTTTCGACGCGCGCATTTACCTCCTGGGATCAGGCGCGCAAGAGTTTGCAGGGATACGACATGCTCATCATGAACGTGCGGAGTTACACGTTCCCGATGGCTTATCGGTCGGGCAGGATTTTCAAGGAGATCAATCCGCACGGCATCGTCATCACCGGCGGGATGCACGCCACCGTTGCGCTCGACGAGATGACCGCCATCCCGGAGTTCGACAAGATATGTCAGGGGCCGGGCGAGACGATCATCGTCGATCTCATCCGCGACCCGGGATCGTTCCCGCGCGTGATCGTGGGCGTCGGGTCGAAGTCAATGGCCGAGTGGCCGATGATGGATCGCACCCTCTGGCCCAAGCCGGCGAGTTGGAAACTGAGCCGAAAGTTCAACTGGCCGCTGGAGCCGCAGTGCGGCTGGGGGCCGCCCGCCGTCGCGACGATCCTCACTAGCCGCGTGTGCCCGTGGCAGTGCGTCTTCTGCAACGAGAACTCATACATTCCCAACATGGGCCGCCGGCCGGTCGAGATGGTGATCGACGAACTCAATTTTCTCGACAAGAAATACGGGCCAATCGGATCGGTCGTCATCCACGACTCGATGTTCTTCCAGAATCCGAGTTGGCTGGAGGAGTGGCTCGAAAAATATCCGCGCAAGGCACACAAGGCCTGGCCGTACTGGGCGGCGTGCCGGGCGGATACCGTTCGCCAATGGCCCGATCTTTTTGAGGCGCTGGTGCGCCAGACGAACTGGAACACGGTGTCGGTCGGCTTCGAGTCCGGCAGTGACCGGGTGCTGAGGCTTCTCAACAAGGAATGCACCGAGGAAGACAACTACTTCACGATTGACCTGTTGACGCGCATCGGCGACGAGTTGGAGCGCGAAGGCAAGAAGCCGCCGGTGTTCTGGTCGAACATCATGCTCGGCATTCCCGGCGAAACGCGCGAGGATGCATTCAAGACGATGCGCATGGTCAAATACACGCGCCGGATTCTGCCCTCGATCGCCTTTTACGCGCCCTACCCCGGATCGGCTCTCGGCAATCAGTTGATCGCCGAGGGCAAGAGCCTGATGACGAAAGAGAACTATCACCGCTTCCCCGACGACGAGAAGGTGAAGGGCATTGATTACAAGTTCTACCGCGAACTGCTGGCCGGCAGATACGACGACGAGGTGAGCCGAGGGCTGGCGGAGAAACGGCAAGAGAGGAAGAATTACATGGGGGCGCTGACCAAGGCGTAGTGGGAAAATCCCAAATCCCAACGGCCAAATCCCAAAACCCAGAGATATGAGCAGCTTCAGCAATCCCCACTACATGTATTTGTTCGACCTGAAGAACGGGAAGAAAAAGCTGGCCTATGGGCAATCGCCCGAGGACGCGCTCGACATTCTGGGCCTGCGCCTCACCGACGAAGAGATGGGTGAGATCGTCAAGGACAAGTTCATCAAGATTTCGCAGAGGCATTTGCAGGAGTACGTTCACCTGCTAGGGTAAGACTTAACGGCTCTCCGGGCTGTGCCGGGAAACGGGACACGGAACAACACGGACGAACACGGAAACAGGCCGTTTCTCCGTGTTTTTCCGTGTTCATCCGTGTCCAAGCAGCCTTTTCCCGTTCAATCCGGAAGAGCCGACTTAACCCGAAGACGCAAGGACGCGAAGAATGCAATGATTTCTTTGCGCCTGGGCGTTGTTTCTTGTCAGAGCGCGAGCAGCGTGAAACCATCCATAGCGCAGATCCGACTTCTGCTCGCCCTCGCCAGCGGCTCGGTTTTGAAATCACACCGGTACGTTGACGGCTCGAAAGTCTTCCAACTGCACCCACTCGAAGGCCCCGCGCTGACGGTGCGGCGCGACACGGTGGAGCGCCTCGTCAACGGTGGTCTGATCGACAGCAACAAGAAATTTCCCGCCGCGACCTATTGGCTGACCGAAAAGGGCAAAGAGTTGGCGGCAGAACTATCTCCTCAATCTGAAGAACGATCCCAGCAATCCAATCATTCCCAGCAAGAATAATCCGATAATCAACAGCGCGGGCGGGAAGCCGGCGCGCTCAGTCACGCCCTCCGCCGGAAGAAATGTCGGCTCGATGTACGGCGGCGGCGGAGTGTAGCTCGGAACGTGCGTCGGGCCGCCCGGTGTCGGCGCGCCCACGGTCAGATTCGCGCCGAGAGTCGGCGTTGCCTGCAAGGTGGGCGTCGGGGGCGGCTCGACCGTCGGGAGTTTGTCGCGCGTCGTCCCGTTCAACTTCACCAGATCGGCGAAGACCCAGGCTTTGCTGTTCGGCGCGCCGGGGTAGTAGACTTCGATCCACGTGCCTCCGGGCGAGCGGCCGAGCGCCGCCGCCGGCTGCCCCGCGATGAGCACGCCGATCAAATCGTAGTCCGTGCCCGGCCCGGTGCGCAGGTTGACTCGCTCGATGGCTTCGACAAACGGCCCGCCGAGCGTCGGCGACGGGCGCAGTGTCTCGGTCGGCAGTTGAAGCAGGGGCGATGCGGCCACAGGCCGGAAGAGCAGAACTGAGAGCGCCAAAAGAATCAGCGCAGAAGCAATAGTTCGTCGCATGGAGGCGGATTATAGCACCGATATTTGCCGTGCCGAAGATTCTGCTTCATGCTTTCGGCGTGGTTGTCGGAACGCAGAAAGCAATCCGTATAGCATTCTGGAAGCGGCCGAGATTTGGCGGAACGGCCATTCCGCGCAGATACTGAGGAATAGATCTCCCGCTCATCTGCCGGGGAGCCAAAGAGGAATGCATTCTGCGGTGCACAACTGATCTTGGCCGCAGCACACAGATGAAACGTCTGACTTGGTTCGACGGGCGCCAGGTGTCGCGAAGCGGCGCGGCCCGCTATCGCAGCGGCGACGACATTCAAGTGTTGACCGAAACGCAAGTGAGTCTGATCACCGGACGGCGACGCGGATCGCCGTATGGATTGGGGGGCGGCGGAGGGATGACTTGTGTGCCGCAGTCGTGCCATCAGTCTAGCGGGCGGCGCGCGGAGATGGCGTTGTTGTTGACCCGGCGGGAGGTTTGTTCTACAATGCTGGCGAATACCGACGGCCTGTCGTTCCGCCTATAATCCGGCGACCTCGGAAGATTAAGCGGAATTAGTTCCGCATAAACCACCCGTACAGGGGGATTATACGGAATTATTTCCGCATAAAACGCCGGGGGATACGAGGAACGCCGATTCGCTGAAACTCGAGTTAGC
>JACQED010000060.1 GCA_016200785.1 Chloroflexota bacterium | reverse complement strand
CGGCGGCTACCTACAGGAGAATTGTCCACAACGAGATACTCGAAACGCTCAACCAGAGAAATGGCAGCCGCTCTCTCGGTAGCAGGTATCAGTACAAGCAGATCTTCTATTTCCACTATTCTGATGGTGCTAAGATGGTCACTGTAGGCGGGCTGGTCTATGATGAGGGACTGTCGCCGCATGTTGAAAAATGCGCGTTCGAAAACCTGCCCTTCGTTCGAACGAGCGATGATCCTTACTTGATTGAAGTCCCCAATCTCACGTATCGCGAAATCCGTCACCTAGATTCACAGCTCCCGGTTGACGATTACAAAGTACTTCAAGCACCTGACATACCAGAAACCGATCTGAAAAAGTACGGGCAAGTGTATCGTTACTTTCCCACGTTTGCTGAAGCCGACATGTAAGCCTCTCGCCTGAAACGGGGCGAATCCCGCACCCGCCGCGCGACGGCGACGAAGATGGATATTTCCGAAACTGTGCTGGTGTTGAAGCGAAGATAAGATGGGGACGCTGATACACGCTGATTTACGCTGATTCGGATTCCGATCCGCGTTCATCCGCGTTCATCAGCGTCCCGTTTCCCTGTGACGAGGTGACCATGACTCGCCAACTCTTCACCGCCTCCGACATCCGCCGGCTGGCCCGCGACCAGAAGTCGGATATGCTCGTCGTCGGGCCAAGCGACCTTGTGACGCCGGAAGCGTACGACGCGGCCAAAGAGATGGGCGTCCGCATTCTGCGCGAGGCAACGCCGCCGAAGGCCGAAGTGGATACAAAAGCGGCGGTCGTCGAAACCGTCGCGCGCATCGCCAAAGCCACCGGGGCGCGCCTCAAATCGGTGCGCGGCCAGAGCGTCATGCTGGAGTCGTTCGGCGCGGAACTCGCCACGCCCGGCACGAACGTGCGATTGAAAGATGTAATCGGCAGCACCGACGGATCGCCGATGGGCGCGGGCTACATGGCGCTCGACAAAGGCACATTCCCCTGGACGCTGAACTACGACGAGGTGGACATCGTGATCGATGGCGAATTGGAAATCCGGCGCGGCGACGAAGTGGCGCGCGCCGGACCGGGCGATTGCATCTTCGTCCCCAAAGGCTCCAGCATCACCTTCGGCACGCCGAGCCGCGTGCGGTTTTTCTACGTCACGTTTCCGGCGGACTGGCAGTGAGGGGAGGTGAGAAGTGGGAGGTGAGAGGTGAGAGGTTAGAGGTCGGAGGTCAGAGGGCTGTGTATTTCACCGAAGCCGAACTGCGCGAACTGTGGCAAAATGGACGGGGCGAACTCCCGTCATTTCCGGCAGGCTCGCGTTTCTCACCCTCGGCTCACGACTTCATCAAGTCGCACGGCCTTGTGATTCGTTTCGATCTCCCTCTGACCTCCGACTTCCCACTTCCCACCTCCCGCCTCTCCCCTCCGCCCTGGGACAGGCCCGGCTCCTTCCCCGTCGTCCTCACCGGCCCCGTTCCGGTGTGCGCCGTGTGCGGGTCGCCACTGCCCCATAAGCCGGATCACATGACGCAGATCGATCCGGGGCATTTCGCGCCGAAGACCTCGCCGCGCCTCCGTTTTCGCGGGCAGATGGATTCACTGCACGCCACGTTCCTGATCGCGATCGCGCACGCGCGGCGCTTTCAATTACCCGATCTTGCGGCGCACCTTGCGACGCTGGCCGCGTACTGCCGTGAGATCACGAGCGGCGAATATCACGACCGCCCCGCCGCGCCGCTGCAACTCGCCGGGCTGAGCGAGGATCAGATTCACGAGATCAGCCATTGGCCCGACAAACATCTCGGCCTCGCGCATATCGTCCCCGGCCCGGACGATCACGAGATTCTGCTGTGGCTCAATTGGGTGCGGACGCAAACGCGCGAGGCCGAACTCGACGCGCTGACCGCCTTCTCCGGCCTCGAGCCCGGTGGCCCTTCGACGCGCCCCGACCTCTCTCACGCGCTTAATCGCCTTTCGTCGGCGGTGTATTATTTGGAGCTGCTGTTCAAGGCCGGGAAACTTGCGTGGAAGCTGCCCGGATGACTTGAACCGCGAAGCCGCGAAGAGCACGAAGATTCCCTCGTTTCCCTTGTTTCCTTTGCGTCCTTCGCGTCTTCGCGGTGAAGAAAAGAATGAATCCCAAACTCGACTCTCTTCTCTCTCTCACCGACGAAATCATGCTTGGCCGCGTCAACGGCTGGCGGCCTGATCCCGAACTCCTCTCGCCCAGCGGCGCTTATCGCGGGGCGCTGCACGTCGGCGTCGATCTCGGCACGGCCTACACCGTGCTGATCGTCCTCGACGAAAGTAAGCAGCCCATCGGCGGCGCGTATCGTTTTGCCGAAGTCGTCCGCGATGGGCTGGTGGTGGACTTTGTCGGCGCGGTGGACTTGGTGCGACAATTGAAGGCCGAAGTCGAAGCCCGCCTCGGCGTCCCGCTGGAGTCGGCGGCCACGGGTTATCCGCCCGGCGTGGCGCAGATCGAGGTACGCGCGACGGCCAACGTCCTGCGCGCGGCCGGCCTCGACTGCACTGGCCTGATTGACGAGCCGACGGCGGCCAACAACGTCCTGCAAATCCGCGACGGTGCGGTGGTGGACGTTGGCGGCGGCACGACCGGCGTGGCAGTTTTCCGCGACGGCCAAGTCGTGTATACTGCGGACGAAGCGACAGGCGGCACACACTTCTCGCTCGTCATCGCCGGCGCGCTCGACATCTCTTTCGAGGAGGCTGAGGAAATCAAGAAAGACCCGCGCCAGCAGACGCGCCTTTTTCCGATGGTGCGACCCGTGATGGAGAAAGTGGCGACGATCGTCCGGCGGCACGTCGCCAACCACAACGTCGAGACGATCTACCTCGTCGGCGGCACGACGGCGTATCCGGGGATCGACAAAGTGGTAGAGGAGATCGTCGGCGTCAAGACCATCGTCCCGGCCCGTCCGTTGTTCGTGACGCCGTTGGGGATTGCGATGCACAACGAGTAAACAGTGTCCAGTAGTCAGTAGCCAGACAACTTCCAACCGCCGACTGACTACTGGCCTCTGACTACTGCCTACTGACATCTGGAGACTTCATGGCCGATCAATTCCAACTTCGCGTTTATTCTTACCTCGACCGGATGCAGCCGCAGTATGCGGCGTTCGTCGGGACGATCACGCAGGGCGACTTGCCGACCGAGGGCATGGCCGCGCTGTACATCGAAGTCGCGCCCGGCAACGAAGTGTTCCGGCTGGTGGATATCGCCGTGAAGGCGACCGAGGCTCGGCCCGGCGCGCAGATCGTCGAACGCGAGTTCGGCATGTTCGAAGTCCACTCACGTTCGCAGGCCGAAGTGCTGGAGGCCGGGCGCATCGTGCTGGAGCGGCTGGCCCTCGAAGTCAAAGGCCGGGTGAAGCCGCAGATCCTCCGTTGGCCGCTTCGGGCGCATGTGGCTTTCAGGATCGGAAGCCGAGATTCTTCAGGCCCGCAACGCGGCGGCGAAGGCGCTGGAGGAACTTGAAGGAGTGAAGGGGTGAAGGGGTGACACGGTGACAGGGTGAAAGGGTGATGGGGTGAAATCGTCACACGTCACTCGTCACGCGAATGGAGGCAACATGCCAAAAACGTTCTACACCGAACGCGACATCAAAGACCTCGCCGATCGCGGCGTGACGACGCTGACCGTCAACGACGACGTCGTTCTGACGGACAACGCCCGCGACCTGGCGCTGAAACTCGGCATTCGACTCGTTCACGAAGATAACCCCCATCCCGAGGACGGGGCGAACGCCGAACTCGCCCACCGCGTCAAAGCCGCCGTCATCGCCCGCCTCGGCGATCAGGTAGACGCGATTGTGTTGGACGCGGTGGTGACCAAAGTTGTGAATGGACTGAAGTAGCATATGGCCGATAGCGTATGGCTGATGGCGAAGACTCTCTGCCATCCGCTATCTGCTATCCGCCATCCGCCATCTGCCACATGCTATTCGGCCGCGTCCTCGGTTCCGCCGTCTGCACCATCAAAGACCCCGACCTCACCGGCGTCAAACTCCTCACGGTTCAACCCCTCAACAAGAAACTCGAACCGCTTGGCACAATTCAAGTCGCCGCCGACGTGGTGATGGCCGGACCCGGCGACCTCGTCGTCATGGTCCGCGCCCGCGAAGCCTCGCTCGCCCTCGAAAAGAAATTCGTCCCGGTGGATTTGGCGATTGTGGGGGTCGTCGATGAACTGGAGGTGAGGGAGGGAGGGGAGTTTGTGTTGAAGAAGGGGAGGGTGAGGTATACTTGAGGTGAAGAATATATCGGGAGGGAGAGAGATGGATTGGCGACAGCACATTCATTCGGATCGGGAGATTCTGCTCGGCAAGCCGGTGGTAAAGGGAACGAGGCTCTCGGTGGATTTTCTTCTCAGGCTTTTCGCCGCCGGCTGGACGGAAGGACAGGTGTTGGAGAATTACCCCACCCTCACACCTGAGTCACTCCGAGCAGTGTTTGCGTTTGCGGCGGAGTGCATGAGTGAAGAAGCCTTGTACGCCATTCCCGCCGGGGCAGGCTAATGCGCCTTCTCGCCAACGAGAATTTCCCGCTGGCAAGCGTGCGTCAGTTGCGCGACGCCGGACACGATGTCGCGGCTGTTATCGAGGATTCGCCCGGCGACAAAGACCCGGAAGTTTTGGCACGCGCCGCCCGCGAAGATCGGATCGTGCTCACCTTTGACCGGGATTATGGCGAATTGGTTTACCGGATCGGATCGCCTGCTCCTGCCGGTGTGATCTTCTTTCGCTTTGATCCATTGACACCGGAAGAACCAGCCGAGCGACTGCTGGCATTATTGGCTGTGCCCGATCTGTCTCTGGAAAAGAAGTTCACAGTAGCAGAGCGAGGCAGGGTGCGCCAACGCCCGTTGCCGTAGCACCCGCCTCGAGGCAGACTGACATTGACCACGAATCTGACCCGCCGCAAGACTCCCGAAGAGCGCGAACTCGAAAAGAAGCATGCCGAACTCACCTCGCTCGAATCCGAACTTGCCCAGCGCGAACTCGATCTCGCCACACTCCAAGCCGAACTCCGCGCCTTCGAGCGCCGCTATCTCAGTATCATCGCGCTATGCAACCGCGGCCACGAAGTTGACCTCTGTGTTCTCTCAACAACCGCCACGTGAGACACACTCGAATCAACTTACCATCCGTCCCCTCACCCCCTCCCGCTGGCCCGACCTTGAAACCCTCTTCGGCAAGAGCGGCGCGTATGGCGGCTGCTGGTGCATGTGGTTTCGCGTGACGCATTCGCAGTTCGCGAAACAGCGGAACGCCGGAAACAAGCGGGCGATGAAGAAGATCGTCAACTCCGGCGAAGTGCCCGGCCTGATGGCGTATTCCAGTGACACGCCCGTAGGCTGGGTTTCTGTCGCGCCGAGGGAGGCATTTCCGGCGCTGGATCGTTCTCGCGTGGCAAAGCGAGTGGACGATCAGCTGGTCTGGTCGATCGTGTGTTTCTTCGTCGCCAAACAGTACCGGCGCACGGGTGTGACGGTCGAATTGCTGAAAGCCGCCGTCGAATACGCCAGAGCACACGGCGCGAAGATCGTCGAAGGCTACCCGATCGAGCCGAAAAAGGGAAGCACGCCCGACCCATACGCTTATCACGGCCTCGCCTCTGCCTTTCGCAAGGCTGGGTTCGTGGAAGTGCTGCGGCGATCAGAGATCAGGCCGATCATGAGATACTTCCTCAAAGGTACGGTTTCCCCATCACCGCCGACGGCATCGTTAAGATCGCTAATCACGGGCCGGGCTGAACGATGGACCCAGACGATCCGACTCGCATTGCGAGCCAGGCGCAAATGGACGCCGCCCGCGAATTTCTCCGCGACGCGATCCCCGATCTCGCCTCTGCGCCGATCGTCTACACCCGTCTGTGTCTGTACTCCGACACGTGGGACGGCCATCCGTGGATCGATCGCGACCCGGCGCGCGAGGGGTTGACGGTCGCGACTGGCGGGAGCGGCCACGCCTTCAAGTTCGCGCCGCTCCTCGGCGGCCTCATCGCCGACGTCGTCGAAGACATCCCCAACGCTCTGCGCGACAAATTCCGTTGGCGTCCCGACAAACGCCCCCGCCTCAGCCAAGAGGCGGCTCGCCACCAAATACTGACTACTGACTTCTGACTACTGACTACTCTTCATGGTCATCGGCAAAGTCGTCGGCACGGTCGTCACCACCATCAGCCACCCGCACTACAAGAATCGGCGTCTGCTCGTCGTTCAGCCGCTGGCCCTCGCCGGTCAGCCGGAGGACGGCGACTTCCTGGCGCTCGACAACACTCAGGCTGGCATCGGCGACACAGTGCTCGTCAACCGCGAGGGCAACGGCGCGCGCCAGGCCCTCAACAATCCCGACGCCTGTGTCATCTCCGTCATCGTCGGGATCATTGACTCTACCGACTTGACCATCTGATTCTGACCTCCGACCTCTGACCTCCCACCTCCAACTTCCCTTCTTCGCCCCTTTGCTGTAGAATCGCTTCACATTACCCTGCGAAGGTGAGCCGGCACAGGGCCAATGGCTCAGGAGAAATTCTCATGACCGATCGCACCTCTGCCCGCGCGATGCGAAGTTTCATCAGCGGCGATTTCTTTACTCCAGCCTATCGCATCACCGGTAAGATCGCCGTGGGCAACACCGGGCTGATCGGCCTGTTGAACGACCCCACCTCCTCATTAGCCGAGATCGGGGAGGTCTACATGTCGCGAGTGAATCAACCCGGCAAGATCGTCGCCCGCTTCAACATCGCGCGCATCGCCAAGGTCCGCCTCGAATTGATTCTGCTCAGCCGCCGCGAAGACGCCGGCCCTCTTGCCCTCACGCGCGGCGGCTTCGCCAAAGTCGTCCAGCACCCGGTGCTGATCTCCACGCCGGCCTTCGAAGTGACCGGCATGCTCGAACAACCGGGGAGACTCGATGTGCCGTCTCTGCTCATGGAGGGCAGTGGCAAGTTCTTTCTGGTCCACCAGGCCAAGATACTCGTCAGCGCCGCGCCGCAGAATGAATTCACCGCGGCGTCTGTGCTCATCAATCGCACGCAGATAGATTTGTTCTGCGGTCAGGAGGAGGTGGCCTGATGGCGCACATCCTCGTCATCGACGACGACACCGGCGTTCAGCAAATGCTCCGCCTCATGCTCGAGCGCGGCGGGCACACCGTCGCCGTGGCCGGCCGTGGGCAGGAAGGCCTCGACACACTGCGCGCCGAATCGTTTGATCTGGTCGTGTGCGACGTGATGATGCCGGACATGGACGGCTACGAAGTCACTCGCCAGATACGCGCCGATCCGCAGCGCAAGGACGTTCTGGTGCTCGTCCTGACAGCGCGCGGCCAGCTGGTCGATCAGGCGTCGGCGCTCGAGGCTGGAGCTGATGCCCACCTGACCAAGCCCGTCAATCCGCAACAACTCAACGACCAGATTGCGAAGATGATCGCCGCCGGCCGCCCGGCGCAAGTCGCCTCGGCGGCTTCGGGCCGCGTGATCGTCTGCCTCGGCCTGCGCGGCGGCGTCGGCGCGACGACGCTGGCCGCCAACCTCGGCGCGCTTTTCATCCGCGCCAAACGGCGCGTGTGCCTGGTCGATCTATCTCCGGCAGCCGGCCATCTCGCTCTGCACTTTCGCCTGCGCTCCAGCCCGAACTGGGCCGACCTCCCCCCGGCTCCTGATCCGCAAACACTCGGCTCTTGCCTGGTCAAACACGAAACGGGTTTGTTCGCCCTGGCCTCGCCGCCACGGCCAATGCGTCACAGCCTGGCCGGGCCGACGTTCGAGACTGCGCTCACCGGCCTGCGCACGATCTTCAGCGAGATCGTGATCGACGCCGCTCCCGTGCTCGACGATCCGACGCTGATTGCTCTGCAATCCGCTGCGGCGGCCATCGTCGTCCTCACGCCCGAGGTGGCCTCGGTGCATACGGTGACCGGCACACTGCCGGCGCTGGCCGAAAACTCGATCGCCGACGGTAAGACCCGGCTGGTGTTGAATCATGTGACGTCCGAGGCCAACCTGCCGCAGGCCGCCGTCGAAAAGGCGCTCAATCGCGCCCTCGATGCGGTGGTGCCCTACGATCGCGCTCAACTGGCGGCGATGATGCAGGGCGCGCCGTTGGCCCTCAGCCAGCCGGCATCGCCGCTGGTCAACGCCGTGGGCCAATTCGCCGCGAAACTATGACGACGACCCGCCTGCTCATCGTCGAAGACAACGACGACATCGCCCAGATGCTGGAGATATTTTTCGCCGGGCGCGGCTACGAGGCCTCGATTGCGCCGAGCGGCGCCCGCGCCATGGGATTGGGCCGCAAGATCATCCCCAGCCTGATCCTGCTCGACGTGGGCTTGCCCGACACCGACGGTTACACCCTGTTCAAAGAATTCCGGGCCGTCACGCGCTTGCGTTACACCCCGATCATCTTCGTCACCAAGCGCAGTCGGAGGGAAGAGCGCCTCGCCGGTCTGGAACTCGGCGCCGATGACTACATCCACAAGCCCTTCGATCTCGAGGAGCTTTTCCTGCGCGTTCAGAATGCCATCAACCGCGCGGCGCGCGAGAGTCTGGCCGATCCGCGAACCGGTTTGCCCAGCGCCATCATCGTTCGGCAGGAGTTGGCGCTTCTGCCCGAAGGCGGCGCGCGGCGTGCGTTGAAATTCCGCCTGCGCAACCTCGACCCGTTTCTCGACCGCTACGGCCTGCTCGCCGTGTCCAACGTGCTCCGCCACACTGCGCTCCTGTTGAATGGCGTAGTTGACGAATTTGGCGATCCGGAAGATTTTCTCGGCCAGAGCGGCGACGACTCGTTCAGCGTGATCTGCGCCGGGGGCAAGGCCGCCGAGATCCGCCGCGCGGCGGTCGATCGCTTCAACGCCGACGTCAATCGGCATTACGCGATGACCCAGGCCACGCCCGATGGCGTGCGTGTGACCGACGCCGGCGGCCACACTCAACTTCTGCCCATCATGTGGCTGGAGACGGTGGAACTTGGCGGGTGAAATGACCGACGCAGTGGCAGCCCTGCGCGCGGAGATTGTCCGTATCGGGCAATTGATGCACGAGCACGACTTTGTGGATGGGGCGTCCGGTAACCTCTCGGCGCGCATTGGCCCCGATCGCATCCTCGCCACCCCCTCCGGCCTCGCCAAAGGATTCCTTCAGCCCGATCAACTCCTCGTGCTCGACATGCAGGGCATGCCCGTCAAGCCGCATCCCGCAGGCCTCAAGCCGACTTCCGAACTGCTGATGCATTTGGAGGCCTATCGCCGCCGCCCGGACGTGAACGCCGTTATCCACGCCCACCCGATCGTGTCGGTCGCGCTGAGCATCGCCGGCGTCTCGCTGGCCGAGTGCGTCATCCCCGAAGCCGTCGTCACCCTCGGCCTCGTCCCCACCACGCCCTACGCCACCCCTTCGTCCGAGGAAAACCAGAAGGCCATCAGCGAACTCGTCGTGAGTCACGACGCGATCATCTTGAAGAATCACGGCACGCTTACGGTGGGCAAAGACCTTTGGCGGGCCTACATGAAGCTTGAAACGCTCGAGCACACCGCCAAGACAATTGCCCTCGCGAAACTCCTCGGCGGCAGCCCGTCACTTCCGCCACAGCAAGTCGAGAAACTTCTGCAAACGCGCCGCGAGTTGGGCTTCGCCCGTCCCGGCGACGAAGAAGAATTCTGCCTGGCCTGCGGCGTCTGTCACCCGCCCGGCGATCACCGCGCCCCGAAGGAGTGGACCGACTCGATCGCACACGACGAAGCCGAGTTGGTCAAGCGCATCGCCGAACAAGTTCGGCGGCAATTGCAGAGCGCCCGCTGATTCCTGGCCTCGGCGCTTTCCGTCGTGCTATTGGAAGTTGGCGGTTGGAAGTTGGGATTTTCCGGCGATGCCCTACCTCATTGACGGCCACAACCTGATCGGCCAGACGCCCGGCCTGTCGCTCGAAGACCCCGACGACGAGGCCAAACTCGTTCAACTGATCAAACGCTTTTGTTCGCGTCACAAGAAGAAAGCCACGGTGATTTTCGATCGCGGCCTACCGGGTGGCGAGTCGCGGCTGTCGGGCGCGGGAGTCGAGGTGCGTTTCGCCTCGTCGTCGTCGAGCGCCGATGCGCTCATTCGCAACCGACTCGGCAAGTTGCGCGATCCGAAAAACTGGACGGTCGTGACTTCGGACGGCGAGGTTGCTCAGGCCGCTCGTTCGCGGGGAACCAGAGTGAGGTCATCAACCGAGTTCGCCGCCGAGTTGACCGCGCCGGTTTCAGACGAAGCGGAGAAAGAGGAAAAGCAGTTGTCGAAAGAGGAAGTGAGTTGGTGGGAGGAACTGTTTCGGCAGAAAAAAGAATGAGCGACGCAACATGAATTACGTCGCTCATTTTGTTATTGGATTACCTCAGCGCCTTGCGAAACTCTTCCAGCGTCACTCGGGCCTGTCTGAGGATTCCCCGCAACGTCCCCGCCGCCAACTCGCCGTGAAGCGGCACTACGCATCCAATATTGCCTTTCCTGAGCACTACATGACTGCCGCGTTGGCGCACGCGCTTGAAGCCGAGTCGTTCCAGAGCGCGTATGGCCTCGCGCCCTGAAACTCGAGGCGGTTTAGGCATACGCCGCTTCGAACGTAGTCAACAGAGGACGGCCAACTTTCGTGACCGGGAATTCTTCGAGATAGAGTTCGGTGGCTTCTTTAAGATTGAGAAGGGCCCGTTCGATAGTTTTGCCTTGACTTACGGTGCCGACTTCGGGGCACTCGGCAACATACCAGCGGCGTTCTTTTCGGATAACGGCGGTGAGGACGGCAGTTCGTTGAGGTTTGCGCGCACCGTTTTGTTTTGTGGTCATGGGCTCCGCCTTTCCGCGTTCTTTCAGATGGGCCCGGTCGGATTCGAACCAACAACCCACTCCTTATGAGGGAGCTGCTCTGCCATTGAGCTACGGGCCCGACGAATGGAGCGGGTGATGGGACTCGAACCCACGAATATCAGCTTGGAAGGCTGACGCCTTACCACTTGGCGACACCCGCGTGAGCGGCATATGGCCTATCGCAAATGGCTTATCGCAGGCTGCGAAGCACAGCGGCCATAGCCGATACGCCATTAGCCATCTGCCACCGAGTCGGGGTGGGCGGACTCGAACCGCCGACCCCCGCGTCCCAAACGCGGTGCGCTACCAACTGCGCTACACCCCGAACTTCGACAGTATAACGCTACCACCAACGAGCGTCAAGGCACGGGCGTCGTCACCGTCGCAGTCGCCGTGATCGGCGCGGGCGTCTGCGTGGGCGAAGGGCCCGGAGTGATCGTCGGGCCGGGCGTGGCTGTCGGCGACGGCGTCGGCGATTCGCCAGGCGTGACGCTGGGCGTGCCCTCGCCGGGCGTCGCCGTGATCGAGGCACAGGCCTCCTCGGCGGCGGCGCGCTTGTCTTCCACGCCCCCATCCTTCAGCACGTTGTTCGCGTTGGCGTATTGAATGACGGCCCCGCACGGATCTCCTCCGGCCCAGAGCGCATCGCCGTAGCCGACGTAGGCGCTGTGCAATTTGAAGATCGTGTCGTGAAAATAGGGCGCGGCGAGATAAAGGTCTCTGAAAATGGCGATGGCCGTCAGCCAGTCTGCGCCCCACAGCGCACTGCCGCGAATGTATTGTGTCGCCCAGATGCGTTGGGCCGCGGCGCCCTCGTCCAGTTTCCCGTACGCCTCGGCGCGGTCGAGATCGAAAATGCCCTCTTGCAATCGATCGGCGTTGATACGCGCCACGCCCCGGCCCTGATAGGCAATGCGAAATGAATCTTTCACCTGCGCTGGCTTGTAGTCGGCGTGAGTCGATTTGAGCTGAGTGAGGATCGAAATCGCCCGATCCCAATCTTGAGCCTCGATCGCGGTCCGGGCCTGCCTGAGCAACTCGTCCGGCGCGGTGAGCGGATCGACAGTCGGCGCGGTCGTGGCCTTGAGCCGGCTTTCGGCTTCGGCCAATTTCTCAGCTGCGCCGGGATAATCCGGGACGAGGGTCAGGACGTAGCGGAAGCGCTCGGCGGCGATAAGGTAACGGCCAGCCTTGAGATCGTCCAGGCCGAGGCTGTATTGACTGGCCACCTGCGCGCCGGTCTCGGTCGCCGCCAGGCTGGCGTGTTTCTGCTGACCCGCGAAATAGCCGCCGAAGACTGAAACTGAGACGACGAGCAGGAGAAAACCAAAGATCATCAGCGCCGCCCAAACGGGGCCGATGCGGCGAAAGGCGCGAATCGGCATGGTTTCATCGGCCGGGGGATGGCGGGCATCACTCATACCAGTTTATCCAAGGTGGATCATTATACTTCAAGCCCAACGTGAGGCCGCAGGATCAGGATGCCGGCCGGCCGACGGCACGGCGGACTTCGACGGCCCGCGTCTTGTCGCCGGGCAGGGGCCGACCAGGCAGGCGTGCACCGTGAACGATGTCACCATGCTCCCGCCGGACAACGTGAAGCGGCCGTAACGCAATTTCTTTGACAAGCCTCGATCAGGATGGTATTATCGCGATCAGAGGGGGCAAGGAGAGGTGACTCTGCATGTACCTCAGCGGAGGCGGAGGCTTACGCTATCGCAAAGGCGGCAAGCGCACGCGTTGGGGGCGCGTGGCGCTGATCCTGATCATTATCGGCGGGCTGTTGTACTTCAATCAGTTCGTCGTGCCGCGCATCCCGCCGCCGTTTCTGCCCACCCCAACAGCCACGCGAAGCCCGGCGTCCTACGCCGAAGAGGCCGAGGCGCAGTTCGCCTCAGGCCATCTTGAAGAGGCCATTCGCGCCTATCAACAAGCTGTCCAGACCGACCCGACGAACCTCGATTACTACGTTGCGCTGGCGCGATTGCAGGTCTTCCGTCGCGATCTCGACAGCGCGGTTCAGACCGCCGAGAGCGCGATTCTCCTCAGTCCCGACAGCGCGAAAGCACATGCCGTCAAAGCGCTGGCGCTCGACTGGAAGGGCAACTACGAAGAGGCGGCCAACTCGGCAGTAAACGCTCTGCGCCTCGACCCCAACAACGCACTGGCTCACGCCTATTACGCAGAAATCCTCACCGATCAGCAAAAGTGGGCGCAGGCGAACGACGAGGCGAAACTCGCCCTCAGCCTTCTGCCGAACAGCCTCGACACCCACCGCGCCTACGGCTACGTGCTCGAGTCGACCGGCGACTATCGCGGCGCGGTCCAGCAGTACGAGGCGGCACTGGCCGTCAACCCCAATCTCGTTTTTCTCTACATGTCGGTCGGCAAGATCTACGGCTTCGGGCTGGGCGATCGGAATGCGGCGATCGAGAATTTTCAAAAGGCCATCGCGCTCGACCCGAAAAAGCCGGAACCGTACAGCCAGATCGCGCAGATGTACGCCGGCACCGGCGAATACGGCAAGGCCAGCCAGTACGCGGCGCAGGCGCTCGAACTTGAGCCGGACAACCCGCGCTTGCACGGCCAACTCGGCCTGATGTATTACCACAACCGCAACTACGAAGGTGCGGAGCCGGAACTCAAATTGGCCGTCGAAGGCGGCGTGACGGAGAAGGGCGACGTGCCCGCCGGCATCGTCGTCCAGCCTCTCCCCAGAGACTCGCGCGACGCGGCTGAATACTATTACACCTACGGCCTCGATTTGTTCTATGGGGCGAAATGTGACCGGGCCACGCAGATTTTTCAGGATGTGCTGAAGACCTGGTCGAGCAACGACGTCGCGGCCTTCAACGCGCAAGAAGGCTTGCGTCTTTGCCAGGAAGCCAGCGCCTCGGCGACTGCCACTGCCCTCGCCCCGACCCCCACTCACACACCGACACCAAAACCGTAACACCCGCCGCAGAGACGTTCCGGCGGAACGTCTCTACAACTTCCCCTCCCCATATTCTTTTTGCCAGGTCTTGACAACGGCCTCTTCCTGCTGTAATATACGGCAATCAAGTTAGCACTCGCCCGACCAGAGTGCTAACTTGAAATCGCGTATAGTCCTCACCCTCTGCTCCTCCCCATGTTTGCAAGGACATAGGAAAAGGGCAGTGGCGAGGCAATCAATCTAACAGGAGGCAATCAAGAATATGTCCCTCAATCTCAAGCCCCTCGGCGATCGACTCGTCGTCGAACCTATCGAGCAGGAAGAGATGACCGCCAGCGGCATCGTCCTGCCGGAGACGGCTAAGGAGAAGCCGCAGAAAGGCAACGTCTTGTCGGTCGGCCCCGGCGCGCGCGACGACGAAGGCAAGCGCATCGCGATGGATGTCACGGTCGGCGATGTCGTGCTCTTCGCCAAGTACGCCGGCACCGAGATCAAGATGGACGGCAAGAAGCTGCTGATCCTCAAAGAGAGCGACGTGCTCGCAATTCTCGAAGGCGAGACCGCGTCGAAGAAGAAAAAGTAAGTCATCAGGATTAAGAAAGGACAGGAGGCACTCAACCTATGGCCGCCAAACAACTCGCTTTTTCAGAAGATGCCCGCCGCCGGCTGAAGGCCGGCATTGACACGCTCGCCAACGCCGTCGCCACCACTCTCGGCCCCAAGGGCCGCAACGTCGCGCTCGACAAAAAATTCGGCGCGCCGACGGTCACTCACGACGGCGTGACCGTGGCGAAAGAAATCGAACTGGAAGACCCGTACGAGAATATGGGCGCGCAGCTTCTCAAAGAAGCCGCGACCAAGACCAACGACATCGCCGGCGACGGAACGACTACGGCCACCGTGTTGGCTCACACGATGGTCACCGAAGGCCTGAAGAACGTGGCCGCCGGGGCAAACCCGATGCTGCTCAAGCATGGCATCGAGGCCGCCACCGGGGCCGCCGTCGAAGCCATTCGCAAGCAGTCGATCAAAGTTGACACCAAGGCGCAGATCGCCTCCGTGGCGACCATCTCCGCCGCCGACAAAGAGATCGGCGACCTGATCGCCGAAGTGATGGACAAGGTCGGCAAGGATGGCGTGATCACGGTCGAAGAGTCCAAAGGCCTCGAATTCGAGACCGAGTACGTCGAGGGCATGCAGTTCGACCGGGGCTACATTTCCCCGTACTTCGTCACCGCCCCCGAGTCGATGGAAGCCGTGATCCAGGATCCGTACATCCTGATCTACGACAAGAAAGTTTCCGCTGCCGCCGACATCGTTCCCATCCTTGAAAAACTCGTGCAGATCGGCAAGCGCGATCTGGTGATCATCGCCGAGGACGTGGACGGCGAGGCGCTGGCGACGCTGGTGCTGAATAAACTGCGCGGCATGTTGAATGTGCTGGCGGTGAAGGCCCCCGGCTTCGGCGATCGCCGCAAGGCGATGCTGCAGGACGTCGCCACGCTGACCAACGGCACCGTCATCACCGAGGAGCTCGGCAAGAAGCTCGAGTCGACGACCATCGCCGATCTGGGCCGCGCCGGTAAGGTCGTCGCTACCAAAGACGACACCACTGTGGTCGAGGGCAAGGGCGACAACAAGAAGATCAAAGGCCGCATCGAGGAGATCAAAGTCGAGATTGACAAGAGCACCTCGGACTACGACAAGGAGAAACTCCAGGAGCGGCTGGCCAAGTTGTCGGGCGGCGTCGCCATCATCCGCGTCGGCGCGGCGACCGAGACCGAACTGAAAGAGAAGAAGCACCGCGTCGAAGACGCGCTCTCGGCCACTCGCGCGGCCGTCGAAGAGGGCATCGTCCCCGGCGGTGGCGTGGCGCTGATCAATGCCATGGCTGCGCTCGACAAAGTCAAGATGGACGACGACGACGAGCAGACCGGCGTGACGGTGGTGCGCAAGGCGCTGGAAGCCCCGATGAAGAAGATCGC
>JACQED010000050.1 GCA_016200785.1 Chloroflexota bacterium | reverse complement strand
GAGCTGCCACTGCTCCACCCCGCAGCGTTTACAAAACACATTATATTCTTTTTTGCAATTCCGTCAAATTTTGTTATAGTGGCGCGCGAGGTGAAGTCATGCAGATTGCACAACGTCTGTCCGGTATGCGCGAATCGTTTATTCGCGAAATGACGCGGCTCGCGATTGCTCATAACGCGATCAACTTGTCGCAAGGTTTTCCCGATTTCGATCCGCCGCGCGAGGTGATTGACGCCGCGCATCGCGCGCTCGATGCGAGCATGAACCAGTACTCAATCACATGGGGATTGCCCGCGCTGCGGCAAGCGATTGCCGCGAAGATGAAACGCCGCTACAATCTCGATTTCGATCCCGATCAGCACATCACCGTGACGTGCGGTGTGACCGAGGCGATGAGGGCGGCGCTGATGGCCCTTGTCAATCCGGGCGACGAGGTGATCATCGTCGAGCCGTTTCACGAGGGCTATCTGCCCGCCGTCGTGTTTGCAGGCGGCACACCGCGCTTCGTGCCGCTGGAGCCGCCGGATTACGCGCTTGACCCGGGCCGCCTGCGTAAGGTTTTCAACTCGCGCACCCGCGCCGTCCTCGTCAACACGCCGCACAACCCGACCGGGCGCGTGTTCACCCGCGAAGAACTCGACGGCGTGGCTCAACTGTGCCGCGAGTTCGACGCCGTCGCCGTCACCGACGAAATCTACGAGCACATCATTTACGATGACCGGCCGCACATCCCGCTGGCGACACTGCCCGGCATGGCCGCGCGCACCGTGACGATCGGCGGCTTGGGGAAAACGTTCGCGGCGACCGGCTGGCGGCTGGGCTACGCCTGCGCCCTGCAACCGCTGAGCGGCGCTCTGCGGACGGTGCACGACTTCACGACCATTTGCGCGCCCTCTCCCCTGCAAGCGGCGGCAGCGGCGGCGCTGGAACTGCCGGATCAATACTACCGGCAACTACGCCGCGACTACACAGCGCGCCGCGAGAAGATCATGCGCATCCTGGACGAGGCCGGTTTCACGGCGCAACCGCCCGAAGGCGCGTATTACGTGATGGCCGATTTCAGCGCGTGGAACTTTGACGGCGACGATTTCGCCTTCGCCCGATGGCTTCCGGCGAATCTGGGCGTGGCCGCCGTGCCGGGTTCGTGTTTTTACGGCACGCCGGGGATGGGGAAGAACACGGTGCGGTTTGCGTTTGCGAAGAAAATGGCGACGCTGGAGGCGGCGGGAGAGAGGTTGAAGAGGAGATAATCACAATGGGCATGACTCTCGCCGAAAAAATCCTCGCCGCCCACTGCGGCGACGCGGAGAGACGTTCCGATGGAACGTCTGTACATCCGGGCCAATTCATCAACGCCCGCGTGGATTTGGTGCTGGCCTCGGAACTTTCGGGCGTGGTGGCCGTCGAGGAATTCGAGAAGATCAAGGGCGCGCGCATCTTCGATCCACACAAGGTTGTCTTCGTGATGGATCATTTCACGCCGGCCAAGGACATCAAGAGCGCCGAAATCGTCAAGCGTTGCCGCGAGTTTGCGCGCAAACACGGCATTCGCTTCTACGACGTGGGCCGCGCCGGGATTCAGCACGTTCTTCTGCCGGAGCAGGGCCTCGTCTCGCCGGGCGACATCATCGCCGGGGCCGACTCGCACACCTGCACCCACGGCTTCCTCGGCGCGTTCGGCACGGGCATCGGCTCGACCGACGCGGCGGCGGCGATGGCCCTCGGCGAGATCTGGCTCAAAGTGCCGGAGAGCGTCAAGTTCGTCTATCACGGCAAGCCGCACAAGTGGGTCGGCGGCAAGGATTTGATCCTGCACACCATCGGCCAGATCGGCGTCGAGGGCGCGCGCTATCAGGCGATGGAATTCACCGGCGAGGCCTTCGACTACCTCGGCATGGCCGACCGCTTCGCGATGGCGAATATGGCGATTGAGGCCGGGGCGAAGGCCGGCCTGTTCGCCGCCGACGAAAAGACGCGCGCGTTCGTTCGCAAAGCCGGGGGACGCGAGGGCGTGTACCATCGCAGTGACCCGGACGCGGAGTACGCCGCCGTGCACGAGTTCGACGTGACTCAGTTCGAGCCGTTCGTCGCCGTGCCGTTCCTGCCGGAGAACGTCAAGCCGGTGTCGGAACTGGCCTGCATCGAGATCGATCTGGTGGTGATCGGCGTGTGCACCAACGGCAACATCGAAGACTTGCGGCAGGCGGCCGAGGTTCTGAGCGGCAAAAAGATTCATCCGCG
>JACQED010000139.1 GCA_016200785.1 Chloroflexota bacterium | reverse complement strand
ACGTTAGAACTCAGCCACGCCTGAGCAGTTACGAGGGGGATTATAGGGCGGCGGGGGGAAATGGGCAAATCTCGCAACGTGGCTGGTTCATTCTGTCCGCCCGACAGAAGGTTTCCTCTGGCCGCTCAACATGGCCCGTTCTCCCGACTGGGGTATAATTCAAGACACCACGCGGCTGGCTTTGCAGAAAGCGAAGGCGCAAGATGATGACAATGGAAATTCCGGCTCAACTCCGGGATCGGTTCGAGAAACAAGCCAAAGAGTTGTACGGCGACCAGGGCGAGGCCACCGCGCTCACCCAGGCGGTCGAACTGTGGCTGTCGGAGGCGCGCGAAGACCCATTGAAATTGGCGCGGGCCCTCAACAATCGAGTTTTCGACGAGTTGAAGCCCGAACTGGAAGCAACACACAGGGGCGAGTGGGTTGTGATAGCGCGGGGCAAAGTGCAGGGGATCAGCCCGAATTTCGGCGACGTGAAAAATCTGGCGCTCGACGCCGGACACCGCATCGTCGCGCGGGTTGGCGAGGAACCACCTCGAAGAACCAAGAGGTTAGGATGGCGAATTCAGATTCAACGCAAACCGTCTGCTGGGATGCCCCCGACCAGTTCTCCTTCAACGCCCACCTTCTAACTCCAGACGGCCAGCCGCATACCCCGGGGCCCAAGTTGATCAACCTCGACACGGGGTACGACGGCGAAGTTCTCGTGCCGTATGATCTCTATATCTCCTCCGGCCTGAAAGACTGGGAATTCCCACAGGCGCACTGGTCAACGGGATTGACTGCATCCGGCGAGCCACTTGTCATGCCGATCAGCCGAGCCGTACTTGCCATCCCCGAGCTGGGGCTACGACTCAGCGTCGTCGTCGACACATTTGAGGGCAATAACGAATTACTCATCGGGCGAGCACTCATCCGGCAACTGCGCGTTCTGCTGGATGGCCCGACAAGCAAAACTTGCATACTCCCACCTGAAACCAAACCTGTAAACCCATAGGAGCGTATCTTACATGACCAACCCCTCTCTCGAGTCCCTCCTCTCCCAACTCAACAAATCCGTCGCCGTCACAAAGACCGGCAAGTTCTCGCTCAAGAACGAAGCCAGGTTCCGCGAGTGCGCCGGACTGCTGGCCGAGAAGTCTGCGCTCGCGTCGGGCGCGGAGCAGGCCGCGGCGCGCTGGCTGATCTGGGAAGGCGCGCTGGCGCTCGGCATCATGCCGGCCTCAATCAACGGATTGTATATGGCGCGCGGGCGCGGTGAGACGCCGACCAATTTTACCGTTCCGGCGATGAATCTGCGCGCGATGACTTTCGATTCGGCGCGAGCCGTCTTCCGTGCGGCGAACAAGATCGACGCCGGTGCGATTATCTTTGAGATCGCGCGGTCAGAGATGGGCTACACCAATCAACGGCCCGCCGAGTATGCCTCGTCAGTGCTGGCCGCCGCCATCGCCGAAGGCTGGAGCAGCCCCGTTTGCATTCAGGGCGACCATTTCCAGTTCAGCGCGAAGAAGATGAAGGCCGACCCGGAGGGCGAGACCCAAGCCCTGCGCGAGTTGACCGCCGAGGCCATCGCCGCCGGTTTCTACAACATTGACATTGATTCCTCGACGCTAGTTGACCTCTCTCGACCGACCATCCCCGACCAGCAGGGGGTGAACGCGGCCCGCTGCGCCGAGATGACTGCGCTCATTCGCGGCCTGCAACCGAAAGGCGTGGAAGTGTCGGTCGGCGGCGAGATCGGCGAAGTGGGCGGCAAGAACTCGACCGAAGAAGAACTGCGCGCTTTCATGGACGGCTATCGCAACCATTTGCTCGACCAGAAAGTGGACGGCAAGCGCAAGCGGTCGGGCGGGATGACCGGGTTGAGCAAGATCAGCATACAGACCGGCACATCGCACGGCGGCGTCGTTCTCCCGGATGGGACAATGGCGCAGGTGGCGGTTGACTTTGACACCCTCAAGCGATTGTCGTTCGTCGCCCAGAAAGAGTACGGGATGGCGGGGGCCGTTCAGCACGGCGCGAGCACGTTGCCCGAAAACGCCTTCGGCAAGTTCCCGGAATACGGCGCCTGCGAAGTTCACCTCGCCACCAACTTCCAGAACATGCTCTACGATCGCCTGCCCGCCGACCTGCGCGACGAAATTTATGCCTGGCTCAAGACCAACGCCGACGACGAGCGCAAGCCCTCGGACAGCGACGAGCAGTTCTTCTACAAGACCCGCAAGAAAGCCATCGGCCCGTTCAAAGCGCAGATGTGGGGCCTGAGCGCCGAGAAGCGCGAAGAGCTCGGCGCGGCGTGGGAAAAACAATTCGCCTTTCTGTTCGAGCAGTTGAACGTGAAGGGAACGAAGGAACTGATGGACAAGCACGTCGAGCCCGTCGCCGTTCACAAGAAACTGGCCGACTTCGGGTTGGTGGAGGTCGAGGCGGAAGAAGTGAAGGACTTGGCGGATTGAATGGGACGCCGATTCACGCAGACCCTTGCACCGCCCGCAAGGGTAGGTGTAAACGCGGATTAGCATCAGCCTCAATCAGCGTTTGTCAGCCTCCCGGTGATCCTATGCCTGCCCAAGACCAGGGCGTCTCCAACTCCGCCGGCCGCTACATCCTCATCCCCCGCACCCTCTGTTTCGTCACCCACGACCGCGAAGTGCTTCTAATCAAAGGCGCACCGGACAAGAAAATCTTTCCCGGCAGATACAACGGCGTCGGCGGGCACGTCGAACGCGACGAGGACATTTTTTCGGCGGCGATCCGCGAGGTGCGCGAGGAAACCGGGTTGGCGGTGACCGAGTTTCGCTTGCGCGGCGTGATCAACATTGACACCGGCGAAGCGGCGGGGATCGGGCTGTTTGTCTTTACCGCGCGAGCCGATGGGCGCGAGGTGAGAGCGTCAAGCGAGGGGATACTGGAGTGGGTCGCATTCGACCAGGTGAACGAACTCGATCTCGTCGAGGACTTGCCGATGCTCCTGCCGAAAGTGTTGGGGATGAAGGACGATGAAATGCCGTTCTCCGCGAGGTATCACTACGGCACGCACGGAAAATTGATCGCCGACTTTGGCGGGTGAGTCAGGGACTTGAAAACATGCGCCTCAAATGGCACGGTTACTTCGGCCTCGCGATCATAATCGCCGCCGAAATACTCCTCTTCGCCCGCCAGCCATTCGTCTCGACGTGGTTCACCCCGATTGCCTGGACAGGCTATATCCTCTTTGCCGACGCGCTGATCCTTCGTAAGCGCGGCTCGTCTCTTTTCCACGATCGGCTCGCCGAAGTTCCGTTCATGGCCTTCCTCTCGGTACTGTGTTGGCTCGTCTTCGAAGTCTACAACTTGCGTCTGGCGAACTGGGCGTACGTCGGCGTGCCAGGTGAACCCTTTCAACGCACCCTCGGCTATGGCTGGTCGTTCGCGACGATCTTCCCCGGCATCTTCCAGACAGCCGAACTACTCGACGCTTACGGCGTGTTCTCTCGAACGATGCGCCGCCCGTTCAAGTGGGGGCCGGCGCAGTTGGCGCTCTCGTTCATCGCCGGCCTCGCGCTCGTGACCATCCCGCTCGCGCTGCCACGAACGATCGGAGCATACTTGTTCGCCGCGGTGTGGGTCGGCTACATCTTTTTGCTCGAACCGGTGAACTATCGCCTCGGCGCGCCGTCCATTTTTCGCGAACTCGAAGAAGGCCGCCCGGCGCGGATGTGGCAACTTCTCACTGCGGGGTTGCTCTGCGGTTTGCTGTGGGAGTTCTGGAATTATTGGGCGGCGGGAAAGTGGATTTACATTTTCCCGATGTTCCAGAACCTCAAATTGTTCGAGATGCCGGCGCCGGGCTTTCTCGGTTTCCCACCCTTCGCGCTCGAATGCTTCGCAATGTATTCGTTTTGCATGTGGGCCCTGCAAGCAGATCGGTGGGGCATCCTCAACACGCGCAGGGCCGCCAATTAGCCGGGCTAAGTTACCCCGGCGGCAACTTCACGACGAACGTGCTCCCCTTCCCCACTTCGCTCCGAAACTCAATCGTCCCGTTGTGTTGTTCGACGACGTGTTTGGCGACTGACAGCCCCAACCCCGCGCCGCCGAATAGCCGCCCGCCCATCGTCTCGACGCGATAGAATCGATCGAAGATGTGAGGTCGGTGTTCCTCGGGAATACCCACGCCGCCGTCGGCGATTTCGACGACCACCCTCCCCCCACCGCGCGACACGGTCACCCCCACATCGCCTCCATCGGGGCTGAATTTGATCGCGTTGTCGAGAAGCGCGCGGAAGACGCGCGCGAGGCCCTCGGCATCTCCCTGCACTGAGGGCAGGGCAGGCGCGATCGTCAGCCTCAAGCCGACCTTGTTCTCGGTAGCGCGAGCGCGAAGTTCCTCAACCGCCGCCGCCGCCACCGCACCCACATCCACGGGCTTGAAGGCCGGCGCGATTAAATCCATCTCCTGCAAGAACAGAATGTCGTTGACCAGTCGCACCACCGTGGCGATATTCTTCGCCACAGTTTCCAGCGCGGCGTTCAACGCGTCGCCTTGCAGCGCGCCGGAGCGAATGAACTGCATAAAACCGTTCGCTGAGGTCAGGGGTGTGCGAAGCTCGTGCGAAACGGTCGTGAGGAACTCCGACCGCAGTCGTTCCTGCTCGGCCAGCTGCCGATAGGCTTCGGCCAGTTCGACGTTCTTCTGGCGTAAGTCCTGAATCGCCAGTTGGTCGTTCGCCGAGAGGCGGGCACTGAGCTCGCGCACCACCAAAAAATCCATCACCGGACTGCGCCGCAGTACGACGTCGAATGCCGACTTGTCAATTTCCAAGACGGTCACAGGCTTCAACGACTTCACCGTCGCGCCGCGCGGCACGTTGTGGATCAGCGCCATCTCACCGAAGAATTCGCCGGCACCCATCTGCTTGAGCACGCGCCTTGACTGGTCGTCGAGCGATTTGCTCACTTCCACCTGTCCAGCCGAGATCACGTAGAAAGTGTCCTCGATCTCTCCTTCGTGACACAGGACGTGGTCGGGGGGATACGAGCGCATGGCGCTGACGCTGGCGAGTTCAAGCAAATCGGCGGCGTCGAGTTCGGGGAAGACACGGCGCAGGAGGCGCGCCGATTCGGGCGGAACGGTGGAGAGGAAGTCAGTCACCGGGTTTCTCGTAGAAACACAACAGCGTGCTGCCGTACTTGCGCTGGTCGAAGAACCGCAGCGCGGTCAGGCTGAGTTCATTGTATTCGACCGGGTTAATCTGGGCAATTGCCATTCCGTCCGGGTTCAGCCAATCGGGATGCGCGTCGAGCGCGGAGAGGATTAGGCGCCAAAGGTCGGCGTATTGCGGCGGGGCGATGTAGACAAAGTCAAATGCTTCGCGGCGAGCGCCGCCGAGGAAACGAAACGCGTCGCCGCGCACGACCTGGGCCCGGTCGGCCAGTCCGGTGTACGCGAGGTTGTCGCCGATGATCTTCGCCGCCATCCGATCGCTCTCGACGAATACTGCCCGCGCCGCGCCCCGGCTCAGCGCCTCGATGCCCACACTGCCCGTACCGGCGAATAGATCGAGAAAGGTCGCCCCTTCAATGTCCGCGCCGAGGATGTTGAACAGCGCCTGCTTTACTTTGTCGCCGACGGGGCGCGTTCCCTCGCCCGGAACCATCTTGAGGCGGCGGCCCTTGGCAGAGCCGGAAATGACGCGCATGAGGAAAAAGGAAATTGAGGGAACGAAGGAACTAAAGGAAATGCCAGTTCCCTTAGTTCCCCATTACCTTTAATTCCTTCTCGACCGCCTCTCTCACCGCCCTGATGTTTCCCGTCGGCGCGACGATCGGCGTGACGCAGCCGGTGCCGAGGATGAAACGCCGGCCGCCGGTTTGCCGGAGGGCGTCGGCGCATTCGCGGCGCACGTCGCCCGGCGTGCCGCGAACGAGGGTCTCCCATTGACGCACGCCGCCGCAGGCCGCGCCTTTCACTTTCTTCAAGCCGTCGGCCAGCGATGGCAGAGTCTCGCGGTCGTGCCAGTTCACGACGGCCGCCGGATAATCGGCGATAAGGTCGAACATGATCTCGTTGCCGTGTAGGTGAAGCACGTTCAGCCACAAGTCCTTCGCCGCCTCGAGGACGCGCAGATCGTAGGGTCGCGCGAATTCCAGATACTCCACTTCCGAGAGAAGGCGATACGTCGCATGATTCTGTGCGTAGAAGATGCCGCCGATGTTGCAGGGCTTCGCGGCTTCGATGAAATCAATCGTCGTGGCGGTAATCGTCTCAAGGCCGGCCTTCAGCGCGTCGGGATAGCGGCGGAGATGGACGAGAGCCGCGTCGCCGCCGGCGAGGTTGCGCGCTTGCGCCAGCGGGCTGAAGATCGTCTGGATGAATGGGGTTTCGTCGGCGAAGGTCGCCCGGAGGAGTTCGAGACAGCGCAGTTGCGCGCCGAGGTGGCCGCGCGTCGGGTCGAGGCGCGGCAGCCGAGTCCACTCGTCGGGCGCGGCGATCGCGCGCCGGGTGTAGTCGCGCGTCCCCTCGCCGTTCCCGTTCCACACGTCGTCCACGCCCCAGTCCTTCACGCAGAAGCTGCTGGCGGGCGTGACTTTGACGAAGTCAAAATCGTACTCGCGCTGAAAGGCGGCGATCACCGCCGCCAGCGAGCCGGGGTCCTGATCGTCGCCGGGAAAGTGGCGCCACAACGCGACTGGAACGCGATCCGTCGCTTGACCGTGGATCGTCCGTTCGAGCCGCTCGCGGCGGCTCAAGGTTCTCTGTGCCAAATCTCGCCTGCCAACTGCCAGTCGCCATCTTTCATTTCGTTGATCTGCCCGTGGGCCAGCCGCCGCAACATGCCGCCGCGCACCGGGTCATCAAGTTGCGTCGCCAGCGACGCGACCTTCTCGAAGGCAGCGATCGCCGGCTCTTTGAGATTGAGCGCCTTGCTCGCCAGCGCCAGGCCGTAGTGCGCGTCAACGATGTTCATGTCGATCATCAGAGCGCGCTTGAACTGCTCGGCAGCGTCGGCGAGTCGGCCGGCGCCGTAGAGCGCCCAGCCGAGATCGGTCTGAGATTGAGCGTCGTTCCGATTCGCCGCCGCCGCGGCGCGCGCCGCCTCGAGGAGCTGAGCTTTGT
>JACQED010000138.1 GCA_016200785.1 Chloroflexota bacterium | reverse complement strand
TAGCGCTTTTCGTAAGCGCAGAAATCCGCTACAATTGGAAAGCATCGTGGTGTGCCCCTGGCATTTCTGGCCTCTCTCTCCTTGCAAAGGCAAGTCCCCGTATCGATGCTCCGATCCGGGGATCTTCTTTCTGGGGGCGAGTCTGTCGGATATAAGAGAGAAACGACCAGATCACATTTTGTGCTATGATATACACCATCCACAGGTGTATATTGTGTCTACCAGTGACATTGCTCGCTCACCACTCAGTGGCCACGCGGCGACCTTGCTCAGTCAACTGAGTGCACAGGGCAAGACGATCTTTGCCGGCCATGAAGCACAGGCCCTGACTTCGCTCAGCCCCAGGCATTTGGACAAGTTGCTTCAGCGATTAGTGAGGCAAAAGTGGCTCGTCCGGCTGAGCAAGGGCCTGTATCTTATCCTTCCGCTCGAAGCCGGGGTCGAATCACGTTACACCGAACATGAATTTCTCATTGCCTCTCGGCTGATAACACCGTCGGCCATTGCCTACTGGAGTGCGCTGAATTATCACGGACTCACGGAGCAAATTCCGCGGACCGTCTTTGTTGCCACCCCCCGGCGGCGTTTTCACGCGCAACAAACGATACTCGGCATAACCTACAGATTCATCACGGTCGCTCCTGCCCGCTTCTTTGGGTTGAAGCAGGTCTGGCTCGACGGTCATCCTGTTCAAATCACCGATCCGGAGAAAACATTGGTGGATGCGCTAGATCAGCCACACCGATGTGGAGGTCTTTCAGAGGTCGCCGAGGCATTCTGGCTGGCCTCTCAGCACGCCGACTTTAGCTGGGACCTATTCACTCGATATGCGGAACGTATGTCCAATCGCGCTATCTTCAAGCGCGCCGGTTATCTTGGCGAACAGCTCAACTTGCCTCTCACCGCCTTCTATCCGCGCTGGCAAGCGAATCTCTCTCAGGGTTACGTTCGGCTTGACCCAGGTCTACCGACCGGCGGGCATTACAACGCGCGTTGGCGGGTGCGCGTCAACATTGACTCGAACGACTTGCTTGAATGGCAACAGCACTGAGGCCCGGCGCCGATGATCGGTCTGACTGAAATTCGCCGGAAAGCCGCCGAAGCGGGCCTCGGGCTCGAGGTCATTGAGCGCGACTATGTGTTGAATTGGCTGCTGTGGGGGCTGTTCACGCTCCCGCCCTTGCGCGAGTGCACTGTGTTCAAAGGTGGTACGGCTCTGCGTAAAGCATACTTTGCCGACTACCGATTCAGTCAAGACTTGGACGTGACGCTGACTCGACCGGCGTCTGCTGAAACTCTACAAGCTATGCTGAGTGACGCCTGCCGCGCGGCGATGGCCGAATGCGGAATCGGTTTCTCGCTGGCGAAGTTTGCCATCGAACGGGACGAGGCGGGTGAGGAAGCATTCTCGGCGAGACTCGCGTATGCAGGCCCGCGCCAACAGCAACGCGAACCGGCGCGGCTGAAAGTAGATCTGACGGCCTATGACGTGTGTTGTTGACGCCGCAGCAGAGACCCTTGCTGCACCGCTATAGCGATCGCTGTGAAGTTGCTATCCCTACGTATGCGCTCGAAGAGGTACTGGCTGAAAAGCTGCGGGCGCTCCTGACACGTCGCCGCGCCCGGCACTTTTATGACGTCTGGTACTTGCTCAAGTATCATGCGGATCTGATGCAACGCGGGACTGTGCTACGCGTCTTTGCCGAAAAGTGCCAATACAAACAAGTGCCGTTTGAGGGCCCACCAGATTTCTTTAGGCCCGAGGCCCTTGCGGTGTACGCGGCCTCGTGGACGAAATCGCTCGTGCATCAACTGAGCAATCCGCCAGGCTTCGCGGCTGTCTCGGTTGAATGTCGACAATTGGTAGAGGCCCTTTTCGGTGAAAAAGATCGATGAGCGAGTAATTTGTCTCATGAAATTCTCAGTTTGTTACTAAACATGTAACAAACAGATTCTGTTCTAAGACGATGCCGATGATGGCCCGCGCACTTTCGCCCCTAGGAGGCCATCGGCGAGAAGATTCGGGCAGCGGCCCAACGCAACCGCGTGCGCCCGCCGGGCCGACGTATCAGGCCGGGACGCTGGCCGGCAATCCGCTGGCGATGACAGCCGGGGTTGAAGCGCTGAAAGAATTGCAAAAGCCCGGAACGTGGAATGCGCTCGAGGCGAATTCGGCTCGGCTCGTCGCGGGCCTCAGCGCGGCGGCGGAAGAGGCCAAAGTGCACATCGTCTCTCACCGCGTGGGCACGATGTTCACCATCTTCTTCACTGATCAGCCGATTGTCAATTGGGCCACCGCCAAAGCCGCCGACACGAAAAAGTTCGGTGCGTCCTTCCGGGCGATGCTAGAGAGCGGCGTATATCTCGCGCCATCGCAATTTGAAGCCGGGTTCATGTCAACGGCGCGCGGGGAAGCGGAGATCGAGAGCACGATAGCCGCCGCCCGGCAAGCCTTTGCCAGTTGACGGCGTGCTGTGTGATATAATCAGGCCAATTGAATATCACAAACCTTCGGGGCAGGGTGAGCCTCGTGCTCCAGCGCGAGGCAATTCCTGATCGGTGGTATAGCCCACGAGCGAGCCGCCAATCCCGGCGACGAGCACGATCCGGTGACACCTGCACTGCAGCGAACACAGTGCGGTGCAAGTGAACTCCGGGGCCGACCGTATAGTCGGGATTGAAAGAAGGTCAGCAAGCCACACGTGCCCGGTAAAGGCGCGCCGCAGTGCGCCGTTTCGCCGGCGCTGATGTGGGTCTGCTGTTCCGCCCTGAACGATCCTGTTCGGGGCGTTTTCGTGAATCCCGCACTTTCCCATCGAGACTCCAGAAGGAAAGTGCGGGGTGAACGCGGAGACCGCCTAGTCGTCCGCCGGTTCGCGTTTGTGCCTGCCCCGAAGCCGGGATGATCAACCGATCACCCCTACAGACTTCGGGGCAGTTTGTTTGTCAGTATGGACACTCCCATTCACCTCACTTACATGCGCCGCGCGCTGGCGCTCGCCCGCCGGGCCGAGGGCCGCACCAGCCCCAACCCGATCGTCGGCGCGGTCATCGTCAAAGGCGGGCGCGTCGTCGGCGAGGGCTACCATCGCCGGGCTGGCGAGCCGCACGCTGAGATCGAAGCCCTGCGCGCCGCCGGCGAGTCGGCGCGCGGCGCGACGATGTACGTCACGCTCGAACCCTGCGCCCATCACGGGCGCACACCACCCTGCACCGAGGCCCTCATTGCCGCCAGAGTGGCCGAAGTGTATTACGCCGTCGGCGACCCCAACCCGCGCGTGAACGGGCAAGGCCATGCGCAACTCGAAGCCGCCGGGGTCGCCGTCCACCGGGGACTGTGTGAGGACGAGGCGCGCGAACCTAACAGACCCTTCTTCAAGCACATCACTACAGGGCAACCATTCGTCATCGCCAAATTCGCCATGAGCCTGGACGGGAAGATCGCCACTCGCACCGGCGACTCGCGCTGGATCACGAATGAGGCCTCTCGACGGCGCGGGCACGAACTGCGCAACATCACCGACGCGATCCTCGTCGGGGCGGGGACGGTGCTGGCGGACGATCCACAACTGACCACACGGCTTACTCCCCTCTTCCGTTTCTGCGAAACGGGAGAGGGGCCGGGGGTGAGGCATCCCCTGCGGATCGTCGCCGACAGCCGCGGCCGCGTGCCGCTCTCGGCGCGCGTGTTTGACCCGGCTCTCGCCGGCCAAGCGGTGCTGGCGACGACCGCCGCCGCGCCCCCTGCTCACTGCGCCGAACTCGCCGCGCGCGGCGTGGAAGTGTGGACGCTCCCCGCCGACTCGCAAGGCCGCGTCAGTCTCCCGGCGCTGCTGGACGAAATCGGGCGGTGCGGAATGCTCACCCTGCTGGTCGAAGGCGGGAGTGAATTGCTCGGCGCTTTCTTTGCCGGGAACCTGGTGGATCGTGCCTGGGCGTTCGTCGCCCCGCTCATCATCGGCGGCCAGGAGGCGCCAGGCCCGGTGGGCGGGCCGGGCGTCGAGAGACTAGCGCAGGCGATCCGCCTGTGTCGTTTGCAAGTCGAAATGCTGGACGGCGACCTTTGGGTTCAGGCCGATGTTGTATAGGAACGACTCGCTGAGCCGTCTGGAGGAAAAGTGATGTTCACCGGAATCGTAGAAGAAATCGGCGCTGTGGAGTCGTTGTCCAACGATGCTGGCGGCTGGTCGCTCACCGTCCGGGCGCAGACCGTGCTCGGCGGCGCACGGCTGGGCGACAGCCTCGCCATCAACGGCACGTGCCTCACCGTCACCGCGCTCAATTCAAATTCGTTCACCGTCGGTCTCTCGCCGGAGACGCTGCGGCGCACCAACCTGGGCGACCTGCGCCCGGGCGACGGCGTGAATCTCGAACGTTCCCTCGCGGCGGATGGCCGCATCGGCGGGCACTTTGTGCAGGGGCATGTGGACGGCACGGGCGTGGTGCGCGCCTTTCGGCCGGAAGGCGATTCGTTGTGGGTGACGGTTGAGGCCGCGCCGGACCTGTTGCGCTACATCGTCCCCAAAGGCTACATCGCCGTGGACGGCGTGAGCCTCACAGTGGTGAGCGTGTTCCCGGACGCTTTTACGTTCATGCTCGTGGCCTATACCCAACAGCACATCACCCTGCCGAGCAAGCCGCCGGGCAGCCGGGTGAATTTAGAGGTGGACATCCTCGGCAAGTACGTCGAGAAGTTTATCGGAGCAGTAAACTATGTCGCTCACCCGAATTGAAAAAGCACTGGAGGACTTTGGCGCCGGCAAGTTTGTGATCATCGTGGACGCCGAAGATCGAGAGAACGAGGGTGACCTGGCCATCGCCGCCGAGTTCGCCACGCCCCAGGCGATTAACTTCATGGCCCACGAGGGTCGCGGGCTGATTTGCCTGACGATGACGGGCGAACGGCTCGACGCGCTGCGCATCCCAATGATGGTGCCGCCCGGCGACAACACGGCCCACTTCGGCACGGCTTTCACGGTCTCGGTCGAAGCGCGGCACGGGGTCACCACCGGCATCTCGGCCTTTGACCGCGCGACGACCATCCGCGCCATGATTGACCCGGCCACTCGCCCCGAAGACATCGCCCGCCCCGGGCACGTCTTCCCGCTACGCGCCGCCGAGGGCGGCGTACTCGCCCGCGCCGGACAGACGGAGGCCTCGGTGGACCTCGCCCGGCTGGCAGGCCGGTATCCGGCGGCGGTCATCTGCGAGATCATGAGCGAGGACGGCACGATGGCCCGCCTGCCCGAACTGGAAACGTTCGCCGCCCACCACGGGCTCAAGATCATCTCAATCACCGATCTGATTGCCTATCGCTGCTGGGTTGAGTCGTTCGTTCGCCGTACGGCTGAGTCCTCGCTGCCGACGGCCTACGGTAATTTCCGTATGCTGGCGTATGAAAACACGCTCGACGGTGAGCATCATCTGGCCCTGGTGATGGGCGAGCCGGACGGACCGCCGCCGCTGGTGCGGCTCCATTCGGAGTGCCTGACGGGTGACGCGCTTGGTTCACAGCGTTGCGACTGCGGTGCGCAACTGGCCGAGGCCCAGCGCCGCATTGCCGCCGAGGGGTGTGGGGTCATCCTCTACCTGCGTCAGGAAGGACGCGGCATTGGCCTGCTCAACAAACTGCGGGCGTACGCGCTTCAGGATCAGGGGCTGGACACGGTGGAGGCCAACCATCAACTCGGCTTCCCGGCCGACCTGCGTGACTACGGCGTGGCCGCGCAAATCCTACGCGACCTGGGCCTGAGCCGGGTACGCCTGCTGACCAACAACCCGGCCAAGATTGGCGGCCTGGCGCGACACGGCATCGCCGTCGTCGAGCGCGTGCCGCTGGTGATCCAGCCGACCCATATCAATGGCCACTATCTGGCGACCAAGCGCGAGAAACTGGGACACTTGCTGCCAAGCGATTCTTGAGGAGAACATGATGGGCAAAACTTTTGAAGGCACTCTCATCGGCACCGGATTGAAGTTCGGCATCGTCATTTCGCGTTTCAACGATGCGATTGGCAAAGAACTGTTGCGTGGCGCAGAAGACGCGCTGATCCGGCACGGCGTCGCCGCCGAGGATATTGACGTGGCCTGGGTGCCGGGCGCGTTTGAGATCCCGCTGGTGGCGAAGCGGATGGCCGAGGGCGGGCGATATAATGCCGTCATCTGTCTGGGCGTCATCATCCGCGGGGCCACGGCGCATTTTGAACACGTCGCCGGGCAGGCCGCCAGCGGCATTACGGCGGCGGCGCTAGCCACGGGCGTGCCGGTGCTGTTCGGCGTGCTGACGGCGGAGAACATCGAGCAGGCCGTCGAGCGTGCGGGCACGAAAGCGGGCAACAAAGGCGCAGAGGCGGCGCTGGCGGCGATCG
>JACQED010000105.1 GCA_016200785.1 Chloroflexota bacterium | reverse complement strand
GCTGAGTCGAACAGCGACGCGGCGTCGGGGTAAACGATCGCGTGGCTCTCGGTCATCTTCGCACCAGAGCCTCGTACAGCGCCTTCTGCCTTTCCATCGCGGCTCGATACTTTGCGTGCCGCGCCGGGTCGGGATAATAGGCCTCGCCCAGCGCCGGGGGCGCGTCGCGCAGATCGCGCAGGACGCCGAGCGATTCCAGCGCGAGGAGCGCCACGCCCCGGCTGGAGGCCTCCGCTTCGCCGGAGGCGACGAGCGGGCGGTTGAGCGCGTCGGCGGCCATCTGCATCCACGCCGGCGAGGCGAGTATCGCGCCGCCGCTCGCGATCACTTCGCGCGCTTGCGGCACGGCCTCGCTCAAAAGATTGTAGACGAGGGCAAAGCGGATCGCAATTGATTCCAATCCGGCGCGCAGGAGGTCGAGCGGCGTGCTGGTGAAACTCAATCCGCTGATCGTGGCGCGGGCGTTGCCGGCCCAGCCGGGACTCCGTTCGCCGGCGAGGAAGGGCAAGACGGTGAGGCCGTGCCCGTCCGGCTCCATCGCGGCCAACTGCGTCTCGAGGTCACCATCGAGTCTCAGCGTCGAGCGCATCCAGGCGAACAGATTGCCGCCCTCGGTGAATGCGCCGCCGAGCAATGAGCGGCGCGCGTCCACTCGATAGAGCCACAGGCCGAGAGGCACCTTTACATCGGGATCGGCAACTATCACACGCATCGCGCCGGTCGTGCCGATGGTGAGCGAGACGGCCTCCGGCGCGACACATCCGCTCCCGATGTTCGCCGCCGCCCCGTCGCCGATCGCGGGGAACCACGGCACGTCGCGCAGGGCCGGCCATCGCTCGGCGTATTCGGGGCGCAGTCCAGCGAACGGCGTGCTCGCGTCCACCAGCGGCGGCAGGCGATCGGGATCGAGATTGAGATGAGCGAGCAAGTCGGCGTCCCATGTCAGCGTCCGCCGGTTCAAGAGGCCCGTCCACGACGCAACCGAAATGCTCGTGGCCGTGCGGCCAAAGAGTTTCAGGAAAAGGTAGTCACCGAGCGACATCCATGTGCGGACGAGCTCGACCAGCGCGGGACGGGTGCGGGCGAGCCAGGCGAAGCGCGCCGGCAAGTAACTGGCGTGAATCATCGTCCCGACGCGATCGTGAACTTCGACTTCGGACATCATCTCGCGCAGACGGTCGGCGTCGGGCGCGGCGCGCGTGTCGGCGTAGGTGTAAATCGGCGTGATGGCCTGGCCTGTCTGATCGAGGCCGAGCACATTCGAGGCGAACGACGAGAGGCCGACCGCTCCGATGCGGCGCGCGGCCTCGGGCTGTAGAGCGAGCAGGGCGTCAACCGCGCCGCACACGCGCTCGATCAATTCGTCCGCCGGAAACTCCGCGCCGCCGTCGGGCGTGGTGCGCAGGGAGTGTTTCGTCTGCACGACCGCGCCCTCGATTTCGCGCCCGAGCGCGTCCACCAGAATCGCGCGCACCGACGAACTGCCGAAGTCGAGGGCGAGGATGAGAGGCGAGTGGGCGGAGGGGAGGGGGATGGAGGACATGAGATCTCGTGGAGAGTGGAGAGTGAAGCGTCCCACAGGGACTGGCCGGAAGGCCGTTCGCAATGATGCGTGAAATGTGATGCGCGAATATCATAGCCGAATGTGGACAGAAGGCAAATTGGGTGCAGGCGGCAAAGAAAACGCCCCGATGGTGTTAGACCTCGGGGCGCTGAGTCAATTAGAGTAGGAGTTACGCACTTGAAGCGTATTCTCACCACGAAGACACGAAGGCACCAAGGAATCACAAAGGCTTTCTTCGTGTCTTTGGGGCTTCGTGGTTAAGTTCGCCGAGCCAACTGCGTAAGTCCTATAGAGATTGGAGACTTGGGATTTGGCCGTTGGGTTTTGGAATTTCCGATCAGGCCGCCTTGCGGCGCTCTCCCGCGCACTCCGCGCCAAAGTAGGCGACCACGTCTTTCAGGGCCTGCTTGTAGCGAACGGTCAAATCCTTGTCCTGCCCCTTGAAGCGGCGCAGGGTCTGGAGGGCGCACGAGTCACAGCCGCGCATCGCGCGGTACGAGTCCGTTTCGCACTCCATGCACCCATTTAGCCGGATCATCGTCAGCGTGAAGGCCAGGTTTTCGGGATGATCCTCTGGAAGTTCTGTGACCTTGTCAACCAACCTGCGCCACTCCGGGCCGCGCGAGTCGCGCAAGACGGGGGTGACCTGCGGCGGATACATCAATTGATTAGAGGCATACATGTTTCACCTTTGGCGGCGGGCACAGTGAAGCGCCCGATGTTTTCAACTGCCACACGACTTGAGCCACGAGTGCCTTGTTGTGCATTCTAGTTTTTTGGCACAAGGCAAGTCAAGGGAATCGCGTACTAGTTTGGTAAAAGCGCAGTTAGAAGCGGCGGGCTATAATTTGGCAATCCTGCATATTTCGGCAATAGAGGGAGCAAATTCCATGCCACATTCACGACCGCGCGCCCGCGACCTCGGCCTCGCCATCGGCACTCTGCCTACCGGGCGTTGGAATGCAATCACGGATGTGCCCGATGTTCGAGTGGGTCACGTCACGCTTCACTACGGCGCGCCGGGGCCGCTGATTCCGGGCGTCGGCCCGGTGCGGACGGGCGTGACGGCCATCGTGCCGCACGGCGGCGATCTGTTTCTCGAAAAGACGATCGGCGTCGTCCATCGCATCAACGGCTTCGGCGAGGTGACGAACTCGGAGCAGGTGCGCGAGATGGGCGTGATCGAAGGGCCGATCATGCTGACCAACACTTTGAACGTCGCGCGCGTTGCCGACGCGGTGATTGACTGGGCGTTCGCCCGCGACCCGGCGATGGGCGTTACGACGTGGGGCATCAGCCCGGTGGTGGCCGAGTGCTCGGACACGTACCTCAACGACATCCGCGGGCGACACGTGCGAGCCGGGCATGTCGCCGCGGCGATTGACGGCGCAACGTCCGGGCCGGTGGCCGAGGGCGCAGTCGGCGGAGGCACGGGGATGAGTTGCTGCGAGTTCAAGGGCGGCATCGGCACAAGTTCGCGCGTCGTGCCCCCCCTCCACCTCCCCCCCAGTGGGGGGGAGAGAGGGAGGGAGGGCGGCTTCACGGTCGGCGCGCTGGTGATGAGCAACTTCGGGCGGCGCGAGCATCTGATCATTGACGGCGTGCCGGTGGGGCGCGAACTTCGCGACTGGAATCCGCCGCCGTCGCAAGTGAGTCAAGATCGCCTCGGCTCGTCCATCATCATCGTCCTCGCCACCGATGCGCCGCTCGACCCGCGCCAGTTGGAGCGCCTCTGCGTGCGGGCCGGGGCAGGGTTGGCGCGGACGGGCGGACTGTTCTCGACGACCAGCGGCGATTTCGTCATCGCCTTTTCCACCGCCGATCGCGTGCCGCACGTTCCGGCCCGGACGGTGCTGGGACAGCGCATCGTCGCCGAGTCGCTGCTGGAGGGGCAGGCGTGGCCGGCGGCTCCCGCGATCAATTATCTATTTCAAGCGGCGATGGAGGCGACCGAGGAGGCAATCTTGAATTCCATATTCGCCGCCGAGACGGTGGTGGGCCGCGATTATCACGCGCGGCACGCAATACCGATTGAGGAGGTG
>JACQED010000104.1 GCA_016200785.1 Chloroflexota bacterium | reverse complement strand
TCCTCTGCTGATCAACCCTTCGCCGCCGAAAGCGTTGGGCTTGCTCACGGCCCTGCTCGCGCTGGCGGGACTGGCGACGCTGGGCCGCGGAAGGATGCGCGCCCGCGACGACACGGGGCGCTTCGTCCTTTTCGGCGGCGGCTTGTTCGCCTACAGCCTGATGACGCTGCCCGTCAGCCGCCCCCTCTGGGATCATCTTCCGCTTCTTCCATTTGTCCAGTTCCCGTGGCGAATGCTGATGCCCGCCGCGTTGTGCGCGTCCATCCTCGCCGGGGCAGTCGTATATCCCGTTTCACATCTCATGCTCCGCGCTCCACGCTTCACACCCCAGGCTCCACGCGACTGGCTTGCCGCCTCATTAATTTCCGCAATCGCGCTCCTCGGCAACCTCTCGTGGTGGAATCCGCGCTACTGCGCCCCGTTTGTCGAGGAGACGGTTGCCCGCATGTTGAAGTACGAATACGCTACGGCCACCGTCGGCACTTCGGCGAAAGCGGAGTGTCTTCCGCAAGCAGTGAAGTCTCTGCCCGACGACGACTCAATCGCGCTGGCGCTGGAACGCGGCGAAGAGCCAGATCGACTGCGCGGTCTGCCGGAAGGCACGAGCGTGGATTACCTTTCGCGCGATCCGCTCGCGCTCGAATTTCGCGTGAGGAGCCCGCAGGCATTCGAACTCACTTACGAGATGTTCGACTACGCCGGCTGGGCGGCGCGCGTTGACGGCGCATCCGTGCCGATTTCTCCCACGGCGGAGCACGCCCTGATCAATTTTGGAGTGCCTGCCGGCACGCACGCCATCGCCGTCCGTTTCGGTCCCACCCCCCTTCGTGTTATTGCGGATGCGATCTCGATTTTGACTGCGCTCACTCTGACTGTGCTTCTTATTCTCCGTCGTCGCGCTCCAATCCCCAACATCCAGTATCCAAGCAATGCTGCCCAGCCCCAAACCGCTAACCCCTATCCGTTTCTGTTCGCCCTCTCCCTCTTCGCTCTCAAAGTCCTTTGGATCGACAACACGACGAATCCGTTTCGACACTCGGACTTCGACGGCGCAACGCTGACAATCGGCACGCCCATCAATCAATCTCTGGCGGGCGGGCTGGTATTGCTGAGTTACGAGAAGCAACCGGCACAGATTCCTTCGGGTGGTGAATTCGACACGACGCTCTACTTGACAACCCGCGTGCCGGGTTTGGCCGCCGACTATCGGCCCAAGTTTACGCTCGTCGGCGCCGATGGCGCAGGCTGGAACTCGCCCGACGCCGCACTGCCGCCTCGCTGGCACCGCGAGCCGCCGTCAACACAGATTTGGATTCCGGGCCAGTACGCGCAGTGGGCGCGGCGCGAGGCCGTCCTGCCGGGCGCGCCGCCGGGCCGCTATCGCCTCGTCGGCAGGGTGTTCGATCTCCAATCTCTAATCCCCGACAGCATCGTAGATGCGAATGGCAACGCCCTCACGCCGGACATTGACCTTGGCGAAATCGTCGTCACGCGCCCGGCCTTGCCCGCCGACCCGGCCACGTTGGGGATGCAATATCCTTCGGGCGCGAACCTCGGTTCCGGCCTCACGTTGCTGGGCTACAATCTCGACCGCGCCGAGGCCCGTCCCGGCGACACGATGCTCGTCACGCTGTTTTGGCGCGCGGACGAGTCGCCCCGCCTCAACGTGCCTGCGCGCCTGTCGCTTCAACGGGATGACGGCCTTGCCGCATTCACGACCTCGTTTCCTCCCGTGGCTGATACTTTCCCGACCTCGGAGTGGGAAGCCGGCGACGTGTGGCGCGGCCAGCACTTCGTGCGCCTTCCGGCCGATTTGGGCGACGGGACGTATCAGTGGCGCCTTGCCCTGGGTGGGGGGGGCGATGTCGAAATCGGATCTCTTCGCATCACTGCGCCCGCTCGCTCATTCAACGCGCCGCCCTTCGACACAAAGTCCGGCGCGCGATTCGGGGACTTCGCCGAACTTGCCGGCTTCAGCCTCGCGCCCTCGCCGGCGAAGGCAGGTGGCACGCTGACACTCACACTCGTGTGGCGCGCCGTCGCCACGCCCGACGCAAGTTACTCTGCGTTCGTTCACCTCTCCGACGCCTCGGGCCGCGTGTGGGCGCAGAGCGATGCCATCCCCGTGAATTGGACTCGCCCGACGACCGGCTGGCTGGCCGGCGAGTACATCGTCGATCCCCGATCGATCGTCTTGCCCGCTGACCTTCCACCGGGCAGTTACACGCTGAAGGTCGGCATGGCCGATGCGCGCACGGGCGCGCGCGCGGTCGTGACCGGCCCAGGTTCGGCGCCGGAGAGGTTGGCGACGGTCGCGGCGGTGGCGATTCAACCGTGATAGAATACAGACACGGAGAGCTTATGTGGCGCAACTATCACAGCGCGGCAACCGTTGACGAAGCCCTCGCCGTACTCGCCGAGCGACGCGAGAAAGCGCGCATCGTCGCCGGGGCGACGGACATCATCATCGAAATCGAGCGTAACGTGCGGCGCGGGATCGAGATGCTCATTGACATCACCCGCGTGCCGGGTCTCGACGGCATCACGCTCGACGAGCAAGGCTGGATTCACCTCGGCCCGCTGGTGACACACAATCAATGTGTCGCCTCGAAGTTGATCGCCGAGCGCGCCTTGCCGCTGGCCGAGGCCTGCTGGGAAGTCGGCGCGCCGCAGATTCGCAATCGAGCCACCGTCGCCGGCAATCTCATCACCGCCTCGCCGGCTAACGATACCATTACCCCGTTGATGGCGCTCGATGCAGTCGTGACACTGCGCTCGACACGCGGCGAACGGACGGCGCCGCTTTCCAAGTTCTACTCCGGCGTGCGCCGCACGGTGATGGAACCCGACGAATTGATGGTGGACATCGCCTTTCCGGCGATGTCTGCCGCCGAGCGCGGAATGTTTGTCAAGTTGGCTTTACGACGGGCTCAGGCGATCTCAGTCGTAAACGTTGCGGCGATTGTAAGTCTTGAGGCCGGAGTCGTGAATCGCGCCCGCATCGCGCTCGGATCGGTCGCGCCGACGATTGTCCGCGCCGCAGACGCCGAAGCTTTCCTCGCCGGCAAGCCGCTGGATGACTCGACGATCGCCCGCGCCGCCGAACTCGCGCTGGGCGCGGCGAAGCCGATTGACGACGTGCGTGCCACCGCGGAATACCGCGCCGAGATGGTGCGTGTGACGACGGCCCGTGCTCTCCGGGCGATTCGCGATGGCCGCGAGCGCGGCTGGCTCCCGGTAGATCCCGTGACGGAACGAAGGAAGGCTGCGCCGAGGGCGAGTGCGGGGCTTGCACCGTATTCCTCGACGGCGCGGCGGTCATGGCCTGCATGGTGCCTGCCCCCCGCGCGCACGGCGCAGAGATCGTCACGGTCGAAGGGCTGGCCGCCGACGGTCACCTGCACCCGATCCAGCAGGCATTCGTCGAAGAAGGCGCCGTGCAGTGCGGCTACTGCACGCCCGGCTTCCTGATGGCCGGCGCGAAATTGCTTGAGGAGCGCCCGAGGCCGTCGCAGTGGGAAATCGAACAATCCATCACCGGCAACTTGTGTCGGTGCACGGGCTACTACAAGGTTCTGAATGCTTTCAAGAAGGCCGCCAGTCTTCAGAAATCTGATTGACACCTGACGATTGCGAAGCCGCCCTGTGGGCCTGCCGACTGAAAGGAGCTGTCCCATGCCCTGGAATCCCCCGCTCAGGAAAGTAGAGAGGAAACAAAGAAGCCCGCTCTGGGCCGCGCTCGGGTTCATCCTGATCCCGGTCTACTTCGGCGGGTCGTACTACGTCGGCTCGTGGCTAGTCGAGCAGAACTATAGCCAGCATTGGCTGTACATTCCGTACGAGATCACCCAACAGCAGCAGACATTTGCGGCGGCGGCGATCATCTTCGTCCTGTCGTTTGCGCTGGTCACCATCGTCTATGGCCTGCTGGTCTTCAAGCAGCCGGGAGGCGAAATGGACGTGCGCGCCTCGTCCGGGCGACGCCTGAAGAAGAGGTATTGATGGATCGGCGAGTGCCGACCACCGGCAACGAAGAGATCGAGTTGTACATTCGCACCTATTACTCGCTCCTGCGCTCGAGCGACGAGGTGCAGATCAAAACGCTGGTCGAGTCCCACGCGAAGATGGACTCGACGCTGCACGTGGGCGCGCGCGAACCGGCCATTGACGCCTCGGCGCTGATCTACTGCGCCCTCCGCCTGCCGGCGTGCATCGATCAGGTGCGCCTCGTCGTCCTCGGCCAGTCGCAGGAGGTCTTTGCCCGCCGGGGCTTCGCCGATGTCGAAAACTGGCAGGCCGTCTCGGCCCCGGCGCGACGGCGGCGCGCCTTCTTCGACGGTCTCGAGACGCTGGCGGTTTACATCGCCAGCCGTTCGGACATTGACGACATCGTGCCGATCCTCACGGCGTATCAGATCGAATGGAACAAACTTCACCGGCTCTTGCAAGGCGCGCAGCTGCGGACTTTCGTCGCGCAGCTGGCCGACGGGGCAATCGCTCTCGACGACGACGCGCTGGCCGCCGTCGCCGCCGGCCTGGGCATGGCGCTCGAAGACGTGCGACGGCTGAACGTCGTGTGGGGCAAATCGTTCGCCTCGAAACTCGGCCAGGCCGCCGCCGCGCCAAAGCGGTTCGCCGTGCGGCTGCTGGCCGGGTCGCTGGTGGACTACCGCCGGGCAACGTCGATGTGGTGGCAGCATCTCTCCGCCGGCGTGCAGTACGATGTCGAACAGCGGCCCATGTATTTCATCTCAAGCAATATGCACAGCCTCGTCAACCCGCTCTCGGGTTTTGCTCTGCGG
>JACQED010000145.1 GCA_016200785.1 Chloroflexota bacterium | reverse complement strand
GCAGGGTAGGCGGGTCAGCGAGGTGCGCGGCGTGAGCGGCGGCAGTGTGTTCAAACGACGCTGGGGCGGGATCGGTCGCCTCGACGACGGCGGCGACTGCGGGCACGGGCAATGCCCATTTGCCCCAGGGGAGTTTGAAGAGGTAGATCGCTCCGGCGATGACGCCGATAATCAGGCTATGAACGGCGAGGCGACGGAAGGTCAAGAAGTCAATTCCCCCCGGTCGGCGCGCCGCAGTTGGGGCAATTCGACCAACCGGCCTGTAAGCCATAGCCGCAGTGCGAGCAGTAGCGCGCGATTGGTCTCCCTCCGCCTCCCCCCTGAGCGGGGGGAGTGACGGGGCCGCTTACCCCCTGATAGGGGGGACTGAGGGGGGTGGGGCGGCGAGCCACCAGCGCGATCAGCCCGACGACCAGCAGGATCGGCAGGCCGAGGACGATCAGCATCGTGAGCAATCCGAACCCGATCATCATTCCGCCTCCGAGCATCATGACGTTATCCCTCCATTGGTTCAACCAACAAAGTAAGTCCCTCGCGTGCGACCACTCTCACGCGCATTCGCGGACGCAGTGGGGCATTCGACTGAACGCGCCACATCTCGGATAGCACCCGCGCGGTGTCCGGCCCCAGTGCCTCGCCCTCCGCGCCGATCAGCGCCTCCGGCCCGCTCAGGATGGGCTGGCGCATCGCCTCCCACATCTTCACATACATCCACAGCGATCCGCCGAGGATCGGCAGATACAAGGCGAGCGCAATCGGCCACGGGCGGGAGAAGAACAGACCGAGGCCGAGGACGGGCAGGAGGAGAAGGAAGTGACAGTCCATTGGCGTATGGCGGATGGCAGATGGCAGATGGCAGATGGCGGATAGGGGTCAACCATCGGCCATCAGCCATTCGCTATCTGCTAGACTGTTGCCAGTATCAACAGCCCCATCGCTACTACGCCGCCGCCGAGGGCCAGCCGCACCCATTCTTTGTGGTGCAGGTTCCAGTGGGCCAGCCGGTTGAGCGTCGGGCGGGCAGAGGCGGCCAAGAGAATGACGACGAGCGGCAGGACAAAGACGACGTTGTACAGCACGAGATAAGCGTACCCGAGCAACGCCGTCGGCTGGAGCGCGAGCAAACTGAGCACGGCCAGGTACACCGCGCCACTGCACGGCACGGTGCACAGGCCGATCAAAAAGCCGCCGACGATCAGCGCGGGGATCGTCGCCTTCTGCGCCGACTGCCGCGCGATGATCCCGATTCTCCCCGGCGCTTGCAGTTTCCAGCCGAGGTCGGGCAGGAAGTAATCTTTCAGCATCCACAGCCCGAACAGGATCGCCAGCAGCGCGCCGGCGCGGGCCGGAACGTGCTGCCGGGTGAAGAAGTCCAGCGACTTAAGCAGGCCGACGCCGAGGGCGAGGTATGTCAGAAAGATCGCAGCGATGTAGATCGATCCCATGCCCACCATTCGCAAACGGAGGGCGTTCAGGCTCCCCTCGTCGGCCCGGAGTGTGCTGAGCAGTGCGGTGATGAACAGCAGGAGGACAGTGAAGGCGCACGGGTTGATCCCGTCAATCGCCGCCGCCACCAACACGGCCGGCAGGGTGATCTGGGGAAGATAGATTCGCATGGCGTCGCTCGGCGCATTGGGATGCCAGAAGCCGGTGAGGGCGATCGCGCCGAGGGCGACCACCGCGAGGGCGGACAAGACGGCGATGCGGCGGACGTGAGTGGCGGTCATCCGTCAGGCCTCCACGACCAGCGTGCCCTGCATCGTGGGGTTGGCGCGGCCGCCACAGCAGATGTCGCAGTAGAAGGTGTACGTGCCGGGTTTGTCCGGCGTGAAGGTAATGGAGTTCGTGCCCTCGGGCGGGGCAATGACGCTCTGGCCGAGTTCGTCCACCGCCCATTGGTGCTTGCCGCCGCCGTCGGTGTGGTGTGAGTTGTCGAGGCTGCGCAGGCGGATAGTGACCGGCTGGCCGGCTTTGACACGGATGAGTTTCATGTCAAACCCGCCCATGTCGGCGGCGACGTCAATGACCTGGCCGGCTATCGCTGGTAGATCGGCCCGGAAGAGGACGGGCTTGAGCAGAAAGCCGGCGAGGACGAGCACGCCGACGACGATCGCGCCGAAGGCGATGGCCCGCTGAAGCCGCTGTTTTTTCTGGCGTTGCAGAATACGAGCCTTGTGATCTTTGTTAGACATGGGGAGACTCCATTGATGAATGTAGATTTCTGATTGCTGATTAGGAACGTCAATCAGCAACCCACAATCAGAACTCAGCAATCAGATGGGTTGATGGGCGCCAGGGCTGGTTGCGGCGCCACGAACAGCACGGGGCATTGCCAGCCAGCCGATCGCCGTGAAAATTGCCCCGCCGGCCAGCATGAAGAACGAGATCGCCAGCGCGGCGTCGAACCAGAACTTCTCTGGGAACAGCCGGATGAGCGTGTCGGAGTATTCAAACAGCCACGAGTTGCCTTCAAAGAATATCTTGTGAAAGGCGACGAACCAGAAGTTCCACGCGACGACGGCCAGGCCGCCGATCACTACGACGAAGCCGATCGCCGTCAGCCCGCCAAGGCGCAGCGCGTCCGCGAGCGCGCGGCGCGTCTCCGGCCGCCAGCCGAGGCCGAGGGCCGCCACCGCGCCCACGACTGTCGCAAGCCAGCCGGCCGTTCGCGTGCCGAGCCAGACGGCCTGCACGTCCTGCATGTGCTTGAGTTCGCGGGCGTTGTACAGTGGCGAGCCGTCGTGGCTATCGTCGGAGAGCATCGTGATCGGGCCGCCGGTGCGGACGTAGGCGAAGTTGCGCGAGGCGTAGAGCAGTCGCTCGCCGTCATTGAAGCCGAACGGGTCGGGCGGAAAGTCGGGCTTGCCGTATTCGTAGATAAGATACTCGTCCGTCACCAACAGGCGGACGGAGATGACGACGAGGATGATGGGGATGGCGATGACGATTAATGCTCTGAGGAGGCGGGAGGCTGAAGTCGGCATGACATCAGTGTACCGCCTTCGGGGGAGGAAAGGGGAGCGTCAAATAGCCCGTTGTGGCATACGCCGTTTGGCCTATGCCGAATGGTCGGCCTTACGCTCCGATCAAGGCCGCGCCGGCCAGCATGATCAAGGCCCCCTGCAGCCGGCGCGGCAGGTCGCGCTCGCGCAACAGCCAGTAGGCCCAGGCGAGGGTGAAGACGGCGCTCAACTTGAACAACGCCGAGACGTAACCGACCGGCCCCAGGCTGAATGCGGCGTAGCCCATCAACGGGGCGATGCCCCCGATCAGGCCGAGCAGGAGGAAGCCTCGCGCCCGCGTCCGAATCTGCTTGAACGGTTGTCGCGCCCGCCACAGCATCACCGGCAAAAGGGCGAGCGCCAGCGCGAGCGACGCGCCGAACGCCGCCGCCGTGGAGTTTTCGGGGAAGGTGTGCCGGATAGCCGTCTTTTCAAAGACCGGCGTCAGTCCCCACAGCAGGCCGGCAAAGAGGGCCAGAAGTAGGGGGCGACCATGTGCGCTTCGCGCCATGTCCCCCCTCCAACGATTGCGGAGCAACTCGCGAAGTGGCTCGGCAAAGTCGCGCGTCGATCTCAAGTTGAGCAGGTATGCGCCGAGGATGACCAGCCCTACGCCAGCGATCGGAAGGGGCGCCGGGATTTCGCGCAGGGTGAAGGCCGATACCAGCAGGGTGACTGCCGGGCTGACGGCGAGCAGGGGCGAGACGAGCGAGGCGTCTGCATCTTTATACGCGCGGGTGACGGCCAAGTGCGCCGCCGCGTTCAAGCCGGCTGAACCGGCGATGCCGACGAGGAACATCCCATCCACGCGCGGCAATGGCCCGAAGAACGCAACGAGAGTCAGCCCGAGCAGGGGTAGGGCAAACGCCTGCCCGGCCCAAGCGACGACTGTCACATCCGTGTCGCGCAACAGCCGCTTGACGACGATGGGATTGAAAGAGGCGAGCAAAGCCGCGCCGAGCGCGTAGGGAAGCCACAGGCTCATAAGGCGCGGCTATTGTACCCGGATCAGGCAACCGGCGCGGGCCGTCAGCGGTGAGGCCGGGCAAAGCCCGAACCCGCTAGCCCCGGCGCGCGCCTGCCCCTCCTGCGGCCGCGGTGTGCAGGCCGACTGGCGCAACTGCCCGCACTGCGGCGTGGCGCTGGCGTAATCAGAACTTGTCGGACACCAGCATTAACACGCCCAGAAACACGGACAGCCCGCCGGCCGCCAGCGGCACAAAGCGGAGGTAGGCCTTGATTCTCTCCATCGCGCGCATCACCCAGCCCAGCGACCAGGCGGCGGCGAAATACGGTAGGCCGAGGCCGAAAACAAAAAACGTGACCGGCGCGAGGCTCGCCGCCGCCGAGCCGGTGGCCCCGGCGT
>JACQED010000144.1 GCA_016200785.1 Chloroflexota bacterium | reverse complement strand
TCCCACTCGCGCGCGAGATTCTCGCCGCAATGCGCGTCGCGCCGGGAGTCCAAGCCGCCGAGGTCGCCGGCAGTTTGCGCCGAATGAAGGCGACCATCGGCGACGTCGACCTGCTCGTCGCCGCCCGCGACTCCGAGCCGGTGATGAAAGCCTTTGTCGGCCTGCCGGGCGTCGTTCGCGTTTTGGGGCAGGGGGCGGTCAAGTCGTCGGTCGAGTTCGCCAACGGCGTGAAAGCCCAAGTCTGGGTGCATCCGCCCGCACGCTTCGGCACCGCTCTGCAATACGCCACCGGCTCGAAGGATCACAATGTGCGTTTGCGCGAACTCGCGCTTGACAAAGGCCTCTCGCTTTCCGATCAGGCTTTTGTGCGGCAGGACGGCAAAGAGATTCTGTGCGCGACCGAGGATGAAGTTTACGAGCGGGTTGGCCTGCCGTTTATCCCGCCCGAACTGCGTGAAGACTGGGGCGAGATACAGGCAGCGCGAGAGGGCCGCCTGCCGAAGTTGATCGAGCCGGGCGATCTCCGCGCCGAACTTCATTCACACACCACGTGGAGCGACGGCCAGAACTCGGTTCTCGAAATGGCGCGTGCGGCGAAGGCGCGCGGCCTCAAGTGCCTCGCCATCACCGATCACTCGCAGAGCCTCGGCGTGACCGGCGGCCTCACGCCCGAACGATTGCGAGCACAGCGCGCCGAGATTGACAAAGCGCAGAAATCCATCGGCGCGGACTTTCGCATCTTGCAAGGGACTGAAGTTGAAATTCGCGCCGACGGGACGCTGGACTATTCTGACGACGTGTTGGCCTCGCTGGACATCGTGATCGCCTCGGTGCACACCTCGCTCCGCCAGCCGCGCGACCGCGTGACCGCGCGAATGCTCTCGGCCATCCGAAATCCGAACGTGGACGTGATCGGCCACCCGACCGGCCGGCTCATCCCCGACCGCGAGGGCGCGGATTTGGACATGGAGGCCGTCCTCGCCGCCGCCGCCGAGACTCACACCGCTCTTGAGATCAACGCCAACCCGGCGCGGCTCGACCTCGAAGATGCGCTCGTCCGCCGCGCGCTCGAAGTGGGTTGTGCTCTGTCAATCAACACCGACGCCCACGCGCCCGATCACTTTGACTTCGCCGAGTTCGGCGTCGCCACCGCGCGCCGGGGCTGGGCCACGGCATCTTCGGTGATCAATGCGTGGGACGTGAGTAGCCTCGAAGGCTGGTTGAAAGATCGACGAGCAAGTGCGGCGATCGCGATTCAAAGCCCGGCGCCAAAACGCGGCAAAGCCGTCGCGTCGAAGAAGGCACCGGCGAAAAAGAAGGGCAAGCCTGTGAAGAAGTCAGCTAGCAGGAGAAAGCCGTCGAAGCGCAAATAGAATATGCCGTCCACCACCACATTTCTTCAAAGCGTCTTTGCGGGCCTCTCGCTGGATGCGGTGCATACACTCAGCGAAGCGGCCAAAGAGTCCACCTATCCGCCGGGAACCGTGCTGTGCCACGAAGGCGCGCTGGAGTACGTGTTTTACATCGTCGTAGACGGCCAGGTCAAGATCACTCGCCGGATGGACGACGGAGAGGAACGCCTGCTGGCGATCAGCGAGCGCGGCAGCTTCTTCGGCGAGATGGCGCTCATTGACAACAAGCCGCGCGCCGCGACGATCACCACGCTCAAAGACACGACCGTGCTCGAAATCTCGGAAGACATATTCGCTGATCTGCTCAAGCGCAACCCGAGCGTGGCGCTGGCGATGGTGCGCAAGATCAGCGCGAATCTTCGCACCTCCGACCAGGCCGCGATTGCCGACCTCTCCAAGAAGAACGTCGAGCTTGCCAAAGCCTACGCCGACTTGAAAGCGGCGCAGGCCGAGATTATCAAGAAAGAAAGGCTGGAGCGCGAGTTGGAAATCGCCGGAGAGCTTCAACGCACTCTCCTGCCGGTTGAGTTCCCTCAACTGCCGGGCTATTCGTTCGCCGCGCGCAACGTGCCGGCTCGCAGCGTCGGCGGCGACCTGTACGATGTGATTCGCCTCGACGACGACCACGTCGGCTTGCTGATGGCCGATGTGTCGGACAAAGGTGTGCACGCCGCGCTCTTCATGGCCGTGACCCGCACGTTGTTTCTGTCCCACGCGCGCTTCAGCCTGTCGCCGCTCGACGTCGTTCTCCGCGTCCATCAAGGCTTGCTGGAGGTCTCGGCCACCGGCGAGATGTTCGTGACGGTGTTCTACGGAGTCCTGCACGGCCCGTCGGGCCGACTGACATTTGTGCGGTGCGGCCAGGATCGCCCGCTGTTGATTCATCCGGAGGGGGGGAAGCTCGACGAACTCGACGCCCCCGGCCGCTTCCTCGGCATGTTGGCGGAGATCCATCTTGAGGAGCGCGAAGTCACCATGCGGCCTGGCGACACGCTGATCATGTACTCCGACGGCGTCCCCGACGCGGTGAACCGCGACGACCGCAACTACGGAACCGAGCGCCTGCACTCCCTGATTCGCGAGCGGCGAGGCCAAACAGCCGCGGACTTGTGCGGCGCGATCTTCGACGACGTGTTCAAGTTTCGCGGCGACGCTCCCGCTTTCGACGATATTACGGTGCTGATCGCAAAATCGGCCTGATGACCGATCATCCGCCCGGCCCGCCCCGTCCTCTTTCTCGTTCGAGAACGGACGACTCTGCTGGTTACATTCCGTGGTGGGTTCTGCTCGTGCTGGTGGCCCTCTTCGGGCTGATATTTGTCGGCGCATGGGGATTTGTGTTGGCGACTCGAGCTGCGCTCGGGCCGCGACCCAGTCCGACGGCGGTGATCGTCCTCGTCCTCCCGGTGGCCGGGACGGGCCTCGCGCCGACGCTCGCCCCGCCGGCGACGCCGCAGGTGACGCCCACCATCCCGCGCGGCCCGGTCGGCATCATCCAACTCGGCGACTATGTGAAAGTGGTCGGCACCGGCGGCGACGGATTGCGTTTGCGCGTCGGCCCCGGCCTGCAGGAGACGCCGAACTATCTCGCGCTCGAAAACGAAGTGCTGATCGTCCAGAGCGGCCCGACCATCGCCGACGGCTTCACCTGGTGGTTTCTGGTTGACCCGGCCGACAACACGCGCAACGGCTGGGCGGCGGAGAATTATCTGGAGGTAGTCAAGAACCCCTAATGCGCCCGACCGGCATCACCCTCGACCGCAATCGCAAAATGCTCGTCGTCCCGTGGGACGATGGGCATCGCAGTGAATATCCCCTCAGCCTGCTGCGCGAGGCTTGCCCATGCGCCCAGTGCCGTGGCGGTCACGAAAACATGGGCACAGTGCCCGACCCCGCCTCGCTCGTCATCCCGCTCGCTCCGGCGAAAAATTACGTCGTTCGCGATCTGAAACTGGTCGGCAACTACGCCCTCCAGTTCGAGTGGGACGACGGGCACATTTACGGTATCTACTCGTGGGACTTCCTCCGTGCGCTGTGCCCGTGCGACGAGTGCGCGGCGAGCCGCAAGCGGGACGCCTGATCCGCGCCAGCGAGATCCCACGCAATTCCGTTACTATTCAGCCGTCTGTCGTAGGAACAGGGAAACCACTAAGACACAAGGGCACGAAGGAACATCGAGTTCTTCGTGAGGCTTCGTGTCTTAGTGACTTTGTGGTGACGGCCTGAGCAGTTGCCGCCTGGCTTCAATTACAGGCATTGGCTACTTGCTCTTCGAGCGTTCGGGCAAAGACGTGCCGGCCGCTGCCATCGCATGTCGCGCGAAAATAGAGAAAGTCGCTCGTGGCCGGATACACGACCGCCCGGATCGAGTCGAGTCCGGGGCTGGCGATGGGCCCGGGCGGCAGACCGGGGTAGAGATAAGTGTTGTAAGGTGAGTCGAAGGCGAGATCGTCGAAAGTCAAGCCGCGTTTCCACCAATTCCCCTGCTCGGCCTGATAGCCGAGCGCGTATTGCACTGTCGGGTCGGCGTCGAGTTTCATGCTGATGACCCGGCGATTGAGATACACGCTGGCGATCAGAGGACGCTCTTCGCCGATGGCCGCCTCGCGCTCGACGATTGAAGCAAGTATCAGGGCTTGATACATCGTCAGCCCCTCGCGGATCATGTCATTCCTCAGCGGAGCCGCCTTCGCGTCGAAGTTCGCCAGCATCCTCGCGACGAGATCGCTCGCAGTCGCCTCTTTGGCGAGCCGATATGTATCCGGAAAAAGGAAGCCCTCGAGCGATGCGCCCGCCGGGATGTCGCCGAGGAATGAATACTGCCCCGACGCGCGCGCGGCCTCCCGCGTTACGGCCAGAAACTGATCTCGCCCAAACGGCACGTCCGTCCGCGACTCGAGGTAGTCGGCGATCTGTTCCAGCCGCCAGCCTTCCGGGATCGTTACCGCGGCTTCGCGCGCCGAGGCGTCGCCGAGGGCGCGCGCGATCTCGGCGACGGTCATCGTCGCCGACAGCCTGAAGTCGCCCGCCTCGATCCCCGCGTCCAGGCCCTCGTAACGCATGTAATAGCGGAGAAGGTCGGCGTCGGCGACAAGGCCGGCTGCCGCCAGTCGTCCGGCCACGCTCGTCGCCGTGTCGCCCGGCTGAACGGTGAACGCGATCGGCGCGGGATCGACGCCCGCCGGCCTCATCAGGTCGGCGGATCGCAGGGTGAGGTACGTCGAGAGTCCGGCGCGTTCGAGAGGCGAAATGTTCGCCGCGCCGGGGCCGAGATCAATCGCCGGCCCGCGCGCCGCCAATTGGACGACGATCAACACGCCCGCGACGGCAACGCAGGCGGCGACGACGATGATGAGGAAGAAACGCGCGGCGGCGTTGGGGGTGCGCCCGCCTCCCGCTCTATGGCGTTCGACGGGCATCGAGGTAACTTTGCAGGATGACCGCCGCGGCCACGGCGTCGTCGGCGTGCTTGAGCGATCGCGCCCGCGATGCGCCTCTGCCCCGACGTTTGTTTCTTCGGAGCGCGGCGGCTTCGACCGTCGAAAACGACTCGTCCCAGAACTCGACCGGCAGCGGGCACGTTTCGATCAGTGACTCGGCCCAGCGGCGCACGCGGCGCGCCTGCGGCCCCTCCTCGCCGTCTTCATTCTTCGGCAGGCCGACGACAATCCGTCCCGCGCCTTCGACCGTGGCGATCTGGCTGATTGCTCGCGCATCCTCAGCCCGCGACCGATGCGCCAGCACCTTTAGCGGACGTGCCAGCAACTCGGACTCGTCGCTGATCGCGAGGCCGATTTTTTTGTCGCCGTGATCGATAGTCAAGATTCGCATTGATTCCTAATTCCCACTTTGTCTGACTTGCACCTCAATCCTCATCGCAAGCCACGGCACTCTGCCCATCCACTTCGGCCACACCTCGATTTTCGGCGGCACGGCGAGTTCGTATTGCTCGGACAGATTGCCTCGCGCAGTCGAGATCGATTGTCCCCGCACGGCTTCCCGCACCTCGCCGACGTCAATCGTGGGCGCGACGCGGCCGGCGGCTCGGATCGAAAAGGTGACGCGGCCCTGTTCGTCGCTGGAGGTTTTCGTCTCCCGCTCGAACGTCTCACTGCCGGGGATCAGCCCGAGGCCCCCGCAGACCATCTCTTCCAATGCCGACCGCGCCACCGTTTGCGCGCCGCGCTCGTTCACCGCCGTCGCCGCAAACGTCGCTCGCAGATCGAGCGTCAGGCTGTCGGCCTTCTCGCCGACGAAGTGATTGAACGTCTCCAGCGGTGTGCCGATCAGCCTCAGCGAATCCGGCGCGAGGAATTC
>JACQED010000059.1 GCA_016200785.1 Chloroflexota bacterium | reverse complement strand
CAGGGCCTCAGCCTTCTTGTCCAGGTCGGCATCAAAAACGTAGCCGGCGGCGCGTACGGCGGCGAGCCGTGCGCTGAGGCCGTTGACCGTCGTGTCCAGATCCTCCACTGTGTCCTTGACATTGGACAACAGCACAGACGACTGCAATGAATTCATCCGCCACTGTATTGCCTGGATGCGATCGGTGAGTTCTTGAACTGGATTGGGAGGGGTCGGAGTAGACGAGGACATAGCGTCTCCTTGACTTATGAATTTAGGCTGTCTCTCGGCCTACCGTGGCGCGCAGGTAAGCCTCCATGAATTCGTTCAGCCGCCCGTCAAGCACGGCGGCAGTATTCCCGGTCTCATGATCGGTGCGATGATCCTTCACCATTTGGTAGGGGTGCAGGACGTACGAGCGAATCTGGCTCCCCCACTCGGCCTTCTTGTGCTCGCCTTTGAGCGCGGCCATCTCTTTCTCACGCTCTTCGCGTTGCATGTCGAGCAGTTTGGCGCGCAAAACCTTCATCGCGTTGGCGCGGTTCTGCGTCTGCGAGCGCTCGTTCTGGCAGGTGACGACTATCCCGGTTGGCAAATGAGTGATGCGGATCGCCGTCTCGTTCTTCTGCACGTTTTGCCCGCCGGCCGAAGAGGCACGATAGGTTTCGATTTTCAGATCAGACGCATTGATCTCGACTTCGCCGGCCTCCTCGACGTCGGGGTAGACTTCGACGCCGACGAACGACGTGTGGCGGCGATGGGCTGAATCGAACGGCGAAAGGCGGACGAGGCGATGGACGCCCTTCTCCGACTTGAGATAGCCGTAAGCGTACTTGCCGCCGACGGCGACGGTGACGCTTTTGATCCCCGCTTCTTCGCCCTCAGCCGTGTCTACAATGTCCGTCTTGTAATTGCGATCTTCGGCCCAGCGCAAATACATTCGGAGCAGCATCGCCGCGAAGTCTTGCGAGTCGGTGCCGCCGGCCCCGGCGTTGATCGAGAAGACCGCGTCGTGACGGTCGTACTCGCCCGAGAGCAGTGTTTCGAATTCGAGGCGGTTGACTTCGGCTTCGACGGCCTCCACCTCGGCAGCAAGTTCCGCGCCCAGCGAGTCATCGCCGAGGGCGGTCAGTTCGAGCGTGTCGGCGATGCGCTTGGCAACACTCTGCCACGCCGCCACCTCGTCTTTCAGAGTGGAAAGTTCCCGCATTGCCCCGCGGGCGGACTGACTGTCATTCCAGAAGTCAGCCGAGGCCGACTGCTTCTCCAGTTCCGCGATGCGCTTCTCTTGGCCCGCTACGTCAAAGACGCACCATGAGGTGCTGGATTTTGGATTCGGATTCTTTGAGACGGGCGATCAATTCCTGCACTTGGAAGCCGCTCCTTTTCTGTACCTCAGCAGATCCTTTCACAATTTGCGATAAACCTCTCGGCGGTGCCGAATGTAGTGGATCGTGATCCGCTTGGCTGCTTTGTCAGCCGCGTAGATGATGCGATATTCGCCCACTCGCAACCGATACAATTGCTGACCAACGGCCAATTTGACTGACTGCCGGGGAAGCGGGTCTACTTTCAGTTTCTCGATTTGTTCCAATACTCGTGCGACGAGCGATTTCGACAGGCGGCGCAAATCCTTCTCGACGGATGGCTTGAAGATGATTTTATAAGAGGCCATTTTGCTTCAGCCGCCGCTTCATTTCTTCAAGAGTGATCGGCACTTCGCTACGGCGCTCGGCAACGACGGCGAGGTCGTGCAAATCCTCCATCAACCTTTGGTACTGCCGGATGGAGAGAAGGACGCCTGTCTTTTTGCCTTTGGCATTTACGATGAACTGTGCCTGTATGACGGCCATCTTGAATGCTCCCTAATTCCCCGTATCCAACAACCCCTCGACAAATTCCTCCGCGTCGAACGGTCGCAAATCCTCTGCCCCCTCCCCCGTGCCCACAAATTGGATCGGCACTCTTCCGGCTCATGTTGAAGGAGAATCGTCAACTCTGACAAGTAAACCTGCAGTTGCGCCAGATGATCAAGCGCGAGATTCTTGTCCACGGCGGGCGATCTCTTGCGTCCAGCGCATCAGCGACTCGTTACGCGCTCTCCGGCGCGGCGCATCGGCCAGCCAACGGTGGCGGGTCTCCTCACGAAACAACTTCCATGCATTTTCTTCACTCTCGAACAGCTGGCGGCCCTGTCTTGCTATATTGAAAGCGAGGGTGACATTCGTTTCCTGGCTTAGAACGATCAGGTCGAGAGCATCGACAGGAATGTCCCATAGTCGGGCGACATCGCGCCGCACCTTGATCTCGGTAGCCAAATCGATCACCTCGGCTGCCCGAATGGCGACATCCACATCGCTACCTTCGTGCGCGGTTCCTTTGGCATGCGAGCCGAACAACGCGACTAGACCCAGCCCATACTTCTGGGCCAATTCAGCCCACTGTCGTCGGGAAGGTTCTTTCATGCTCCACCACGCCCAGTATCCAATAGCTCATCCACAAACTCCCCCGCCTCAAACGGCTGTATGTCCTCCGCCCCCTCCCCCGTTCCGACGAAGCGGATCGGCAAGCCGAGATCGTGGCACACGGCGAAGGCCATGCCGCCTTTGGCCGAGCCGTCGAGTTTGGTCAGCACGACGCCGGTGACGCCGACCGCGTCTTTGAAGTGCTTCGCCTGAGACAGAGCGTTCTGCCCGGTCGTCGCGTCGAGGACGAGCAGGACAGCCTGCGGCGCGCCGGGGCTGGCTTTGCCCGCGACCGCGCGCAATTTTTTCAACTCTTCCATCAAATTGAACTTGGTGTGCAGTCGGCCAGCGGTGTCGGCGATGACGAGCGTCGCGCCGCGCGCGCGCGCCGCGTTCACCGCGTCGAAGACGACCGCGCCCGGGTCGGCGTTCGGGCCTCCGGCGATCACCTGCAGCCCCAGCCGTTCACCCCAGATTTGCAATTGATCGATCGCCGCCGCGCGAAAGGTGTCGGCGGCTGCCAGTATCACTTTCTGGCCTCGGCTGACAAAATACCGGCCCAATTTCGCCGCCGTTGTCGTCTTGCCCGATCCGTTCACGCCGACGATCAACATCACCGCCGGCGATCCTTCGAGCAGGGGCGCGGGCGGCGCGTCGAGCATCGCCGCCAGTTCGGCGCGCAGGGCCGACTGCAATTGGCTGGCACGGGTGAGACCGTCAACCTTCACTCGCTCGCGCAGGCTGGCAATCAACGCCGCGGTCGTCGGCACGCCGAGGTCGGCCTGGATGAGTGTCGCTTCCAGGTCGTCCCAGGTTTCACCGGCGATCTCGCTCACGCCGAGCGCGGAGGCCAGCCGGCCGACGATCGCCTTGCGCGTCCGGGCCAAGCTTTCTCTCAAAGAACGGGGCGCCACGTTGCGGAATTATAGCATAGAGGAAGTGTCTTTCAGACCCGATGGTATAATCTCCCCGATGTCCGAACAGCGTCCCACTTTCTCCATCGTCGCTCCGATCTACAACGAAGAATCCATCCTGCCCGAGTTCTATCGTCGGACACGGGCCGTGGCGCAGGAGTTGGGAGGAACATTCGAACTCGTGCTGATCGACGACGGGAGCCATGACCGGACTCTGGCCACGGCCAAAGAGATCGCCGCACAAGACCCGTGTGTGAAGATCATCAGTTTCTCGCGTAACTTCGGCCACCAGATCGCGATCACGGCAGGGATTGATTATGCCGAGGGCGACGCGGTGATCATCATCGACTCTGATCTGCAAGACCCGCCCGAGGTCATCCCGGAACTCGTCAAGCACTGGCGCACCGGTCACGACGTGGTCTATGCGACGCGCTCGGAACGCAGAGGCGAGACGTGGTTCAAACTGGCAACGGCCGGGCTTTTCTACTGGCTGATCAATCGCGTGACGTCGCTCAGCATCCCCTCCAACACCGGCGACTTCCGCCTGATCGATCGGCGCGTGGTGCTCGCCCTCCGGCAGACGCGCGAGCATCATCGCTTCATGCGCGGATTGGCGGTGTGGGTCGGCTTCCGCCAGATCGGCGTCGAGTATGTGCGCCACGAGCGTTCCGCTGGCGTGACGAAGTATCCGCTGCGCCGCATGTTAAAACTCTCTGCCGACGCGATCACCAGTTTCTCGTACGTGCCTCTGCAACTGGCGACGACGTTCGGCTTCTGGGTTTCCGGCCTCGCGCTGTTGGCGATCCCGGTGGTGGCCGTCCTGCGGCTCATGGGCAGCAATGCCTTCTTCGGGCAGGCGACGACGCTAATCGCGGTGCTGTTCCTCGGCGGTGTCCAGTTGATCTTCCTCGGGGTCATCGGCGAATACCTCGGCCGCATCTACGATGAAGTGAAGCGGAGGCCGTTGTATATCGTGGGGGAGACGGTGGGCCTCACCCCGCAGGGCGGGGCGCAAGCAGCCCCCGGCCCCTCTCCCGACGCGGAATCCCCGGAACTGCGCGGGGACGGGCAGCACGCGGTGGGAGAGGGGAGAGAGGTCTGAGATGGCGCTGAGTCACCTCGACGAGAAAGGCCGCGCGCGGATGGTGGACGTGGGCGCAAAGCCCGACACCGAGCGGGTCGCCGTCGCCAAAGGCGAGGTCCACATGCGCGCCGAAACGCTCGCGCTCATCCGCGAGGGCGCGCTGAAAAAGGGCGACGTGCTGACGGTCGCCCAACTCGCCGGCGTCATGGCCGCCAAGCGCACCGCCGAGTTGATTCCATTGTGCCACCCTCTCCCGCTCACTCACATCGCCGTAGAGTTGGAATTGAAGGACAACGATTTGCCGCGCGTGGAGATAACAGCGACAGTTCGCACATTGGGGAAAACCGGCGTCGAGATGGAAGCGCTGACTGCGGTGACGGTCGCCGCGCTTACGGTGTACGATATGGCGAAAGCGGCTGAGAAGACGATGCGGATCATGAATGTGCGGTTGGTGGAGAAGCGCGGTGGCATGAGCGGGAGTGTGGTGAATGAGTGAGACTGCAGCCATCCGCGGAGCAGTGAGCAACACGGGGCCGATCATTTCGGCGTTTCAGTCGGAGCGGGTGGATGTCTTGCGACAACTCTACGACGTCATTTTCATTCCCGACACCGAACTGGCCGAGTTTGAAAAGCATGGAGCGGAAGGCGAGATACGCGAACTGATAGACGACGGGTTTGTCATCGTTCATAGGCTTTCCGATACCGAGAAGCAGACAGCGCGCGAAATGGCTGAGGCGATTGCCAGCTCGTCGCTCTCGAAAGACAAAGAGGCCGCCCATCACTATCCCGAAGCCGAGGCAATGGTCTTGATGAGTCGGCTTGAGGCGGACGCGCAGGAAATACTGCTGGACGAACTCGCGGCCCGTTCGATTGCGCAGGAGCACGGGATTGCCGTTATCGGATTTGCGGGTGTTCTCATTCGGGCGAGCAGGCAAGACCTGCTATCTGCGGAGGCTGTCCGCGACGCATTGATGACATGTCAACAGCAAGGGACACACTATTCCGACCAGTTTATTGGCGAGATATATCGTCGT
>JACQED010000126.1 GCA_016200785.1 Chloroflexota bacterium | reverse complement strand
GGCTTGGCCCGAGGCCGAAGTGCCACAACGCTTCGCCCGCTCCCGCGCCGGAGTACGGCAGGTTGTGAATCGTGAACAGCGAGGCGACGGGCGCGAAGAACGGATCGCTCCTGCCCGCCAGGCCGAGATAGCCAGGCGCCGCGCCGGTGTGCCAATCGTGCGCGTGAACGACGTCCGGTTGCCAATCGAGTGCGACGCACATCTTGAGCGCGGCCAGCGAGAAGAAGATGAATTTGAAACTGTCTTCTGCGATGCCGCTGTAGACGTGCGGTCGGGGCGGAATCGGCGGGCCGCTAATCAGATAGATGGGCACGCCGTCGTGGACAACTTCGTGCGCCACCGCCCAGACCTCCCCGCCCCGGCTCGGCACGGAGAAGTGAACGGCCGACTGCGCCGGGAAACGCGCGTTGTCAATGATCGAGTAGTGGGGCAGTGCGACGCGGACGTCGTGCCCCAGCGCTCTCAGCGCTTTGGGGAGCGCGCCCAGCCCGCCGACTTTGACGAGCGGGGCGCATTCGGCAGCGAGGAGGAGGATGCGGAGAGGAGAGGGCACGCCGAGGGATTATACTCGGCAATTTGGTTGAAAGGAAATTGAAGGGAAATCAGGGAATGCCGGGAATACTCACCCGCCAACTCTAACTATCCGCAGGCCCATTTGTTCAAATTTCTTTTGTGCATGACGAGGATCAAATTCCTCCTTGTATAATCTCAGGCCAGTCAGCATCTCAAACAGCCATGTCAAAGACACACGCTGTCCGTCTATCTCAACGGCCCAGACGCGAACGTCGGTCGCCCTTCGCGGCAAACCCGACGCCATCACATTGCGCAACTTTTTGATAACTTCCCTCCCCGAAAACTCGAACTTCTTGCCAGAGACGGTGAAGCGAACCTTCTTATCCAACGGCTGCGGGAAGGAACCAAGAGAGACGGCCTCGGCCAGCGGTTCGTAAGAGATCGCCACTTCGGGTGATACGTCGCGAGTCAGATCGCGAATAAAAGGAACAAAAGCGTTGTAGCGAATCTCGTAGCGTAGTGGAGTCTCCTCTGATTTGCCCCATTCTTCGGCAATCCAACTTTCCGCATCTGCCAGCCAACGGTTCAGAGAGTCAATACTTGACGGTGGCAGAGGGCTAAGAACAAAGCGGAGGTCCGGGCGGGAGTGGCGTTGATACTGTTTGCGCACTGCGGTCACCACCCATTTCAGCCCCCTGTAACTCTGCTCACTTGGAGTAAAGAAAACCAACGCGAGGTCGGCGAGATCGAGTAGCGTTACCGCGCTGAGATCATTGAAGCCAGTGCGAGCATCGAGCAAAATCACATCAGGCTTGAGGCGGTCGGCGAGATCGTCTATCATCTGATGCAACGGGTTGGGGTCGCGGCGGTACATGGCGGCCATGTCCAAGTCGGCCAATCGGTGAATATAGTCCTCGTCGTAGGCTCCTGCCGGAATCACCCAAAGCTTGCCTTTGGCTTCCGGAACGGACACTTGATGCAGACAGTCTTTGATGGACGGGGTGCGGCTGTTCGGGGATAACCAGCGACGATGAAGGTAATCCAATGCCCCCAAGCCGGTGTCTGTTTGAGATAGATTGAATAAAGAGGCAAGGCCAGGGGCTTCCAAATCCAAATCCAACGCTACTACTCGCCGCCCAACGCGGGCCAGAGCCAACGCAACCAACGCCAGTGCCGTGCTGCGACCGACACCGCCTTTGAACGAATAGAACGTTACGGTCTTCGTGCTTGACGATCTAGGTTTTCTGGGCCGTCCGTTTGTTTCCGTTGCTGGCGCAGTCAAGATTTCTGACCAAAGGGGAGGTTCTGACCAACGCGCCGCGATAGCCTGTTCATCAACCTCCGACGGCGAAAGCAATTCGTAACTGCCGACGGGCAGAGTATATAGTTCGAACCCAAGACCCGATAGGACAATATTGATACGTGCTTCCCGTTCTTCGGGTTCGAGGCCGTCAAATGCGCGGCTCACGACCAATAGTCGCAAACTGCCGAACGGGCCGCGCCAAACCTGGATGCGAGCCTTCGGGTCTTCGGCTTCAAATTTTCGCCGGAGCGCTTCGTCGATTTCTCGCGCAGATTTCGCAAGCGTTTCCATCTATCGTTCGCCTTGCAACTCTAACAGAAAGCCATGAAGCATTTCAACGGCACGGACGAAGGCTTCGGCCTCAGCCCGTTTTCCCGACCTGTGACTGTATCGGAGGTTATCCTGAGGATACCACGTTTTCACAACCAATTGCCGGGCACGATGGAATTCGCCGTGGGGATTGAACATTGAGCGCAGAACCGGCGCGCCAGCCGCGTTATAGAGCGTTTGCAGGTTGTGCCCGGCGCGGCCCACCACCGCTCCCTGTTGGTACACCTGCGTCTCCCGAAAATCATCCTTCCCCTCCTGAAGACAAATGTAAGCCTTGAGCGCGCATTCGACGGCATATCCGCCGAGGTAGATGGCCGCGATCCAACGGCCCTTTTCCAGGCAAGCACGAGCGTCTTCTAGCCTACGGCGGGAGGCGCCCACTTGTATGCGGCGGTGGTAGGTGTTCAATAGCGGCATTGGGATCGCGCTTGCCATTATAGTCCGGCGGTCATGCAGGGTCAACGCCAAAACTTCCATCAGGCGGAGGGCGAAGTCTGGATACGACGGACTGCCAACTTCACATCAAACATCTGCGCAGTCTGCGGGGCGAGGTTGAAGTCGAAGGTCAGGGCGATTTCCAGAGCGAGGAGACCTTCGGCACGGTCGAAGCGCGTCCAGGGGCGGGAGGCGGAGAGGATCACCGAGCGGCCGGTAAGCGTGTTGCGGACACCGGGGTTGTCGTCGAGCAAGACGAAGTCGAGCGCGGCGCGTCCCGCGTTCAATATCTCGGCGTAGTCCGGGCACAGTTCGCTGGCGATCTCCAGTTTCACCGCGCGCGCGGCATCGCCGCGATTCTCCAGTTTGTAATTCACCAGGACGCCGCCTTCGGACAGCCGATATTTTTTCACCAGCACAAAGTCGGGCACGATGTGGCGGGGGATGACGACGGCGTCGCCTTCGAGGCGATAGTCGCCGGAGCCCGTCGTGAGTCCGGGACCGCCGTCGAGCGCGACCGTGTCGTTCAAGGCGCGATGCCCCGCGCGCCGGGGCATGGCCGTGCCGTCCATCCGCATCTCGCGCGCATAGAGACTGACCACGCCGGCATTCTTCTGCCAGATCCAATCCGGCAGGTATTTGCCGAGTCGCGTCGGAGGATTCTCTTTGATTCTGAATTCCTTGAGAGGCGACAGGTCGAGGCTATACGTCTCCGGCCACCACTCGCGCGGCTGAGGCGTCAGATTTGGCGGCCGGGCATCGTTCTCGTAGCGCGCCGCCGTGACAGCCAGTTGATTCCCGATCCACTGCCGCCCAGTGGCGAGATCGAACCAGTACAGCAGGCGGGCGCCGAACGGCGAGACGACGGCCAGTTGCCGGCCATCACATAGCAGGACTTCGTCCATGCCGTCGCCGTTCGCGTCTTCGATCCACAGCCCGGTGCGCGGCTTGGCAGCCACCTCGGCGGCGCGGCAGAGGAGCAGAGCGGTGCGCGCGCCCTCCCAACCACGATAGCCCGGCCCGCCGATGCCGATGCAACCGAACTCGTACTGGTGCGCGCATAAGGCGTGGATGGCCCGCTGGAGGAGCGGCGAATGAGTCGTCGGGGGCGGCGCGTAGTCCGCATCGGGCGTGTCGGCCGGGGGCGCTTCTTCGCCCGCGATGCGCCGGATGCGGGCGCGGATACCGGCGTACAACCCGCTGAAGCGAGCGATCTTCGGGGCGCGCGCAATGAAGTCATTCCAGTCCACATAGCCATCTTCATGATACGGCGCGCCGGGCGTAGCGAGCGAACGATCCATCCACGCGCCGTGGCCGTCGGCCAGCGGCGTGAGATCGGCGGAAGGCCGAGGCGCGCGTGAGAGGTGGACGACCTTCAGCCACTTCTGAGTCTCAAGTTCGGTCAGGAAGGCGTCTAGGTTGGCCCACGTCTGATGCGGGATCAGGCCGTGTTCCCAGCCCCACAGCCCCATCGCTTCGGCGTCTTCGGCGTACGTCAGGCAAAAGCGCGAACTACCGGGGCGCTCCGCGAGGCGGCGGAGGTAGTCGAAGGCTTGCGCGTGGCGGCCCGTCCACGCGGCAAAGTTGACACGCTGACGAAGTATCTCGTCGTCGTAGAACACTATGAGCGATCGGCCTTCGTGCCGGGTGGTGGAGACGAGCGGGTCCTGCGCGCCGCTGGCGTGCAGGATGTGATCTTCGACGAGCGTCCACGCGCAACCGGCGTCGGCGATCACGGGCACGAGCGACTGCCGCCAACCACGTCCAGGATTCCAGAATCCGTCCGGCTCGACGCCGAACACGGCGCGCAGTGTGTCACGGTGAAGCGCGATCTGTTTGGCGTTGTCCCAATCGGGGGTGGCCTGCGCGACGTTTTGGGCGTAGGTGCTGGCCAGGAGATCGAATTGCCCATCCGCGACGCCGGCGCGAATCAGATCGAGCGGTTCGGGATCGAGCCAGTTGAGCGCGTGGACGAGCGTGCCGGAGATGTGCAGGTTGAACTTGAGGCGCGGATGGCGGCGCAGGACGCGCAAAAGGCCGCGATAGCAAACGTGGCTCGCGGTTTCGGCAAATTCGGTGAGTGGCTGATTGAAGTGGAAGAGGAGGGCGAGGCTGAACAAGGAGGCCCTATTTCGAGACGATAAACGTCCCCACGTTCACCAGCCGCGAGCCGATGACCAGCTTCAATTCGTAAGTGCCGGCCTCCAGTGCCGATCCATCTTTGTTGCCAAAACTGAGCCACTCGTTCTCGTTCGGCGCGAAAGTCCACGAGTGCGACTTCGGATCGGTCTGGGACGTCCCGTTGAGAAACCACTGCGAAGTCCAGTCCGTCCCCTGCGGCACATCGATCCCGTCAAAGAAAGCGTAGACGTTGATGGTGCCGGCCGGGAAAGTGGGGTCGCTCACCGAGACGGGGTTGAGCGGCTTTTCGTTCGCATCCTTGTCAGGCGCAAATGTGATGGGGCCGAAATCAGGCTGCTTGGACGGGTTCGGCTCGACTGCAAACGTCGCCGACTGCTGGAGTTGATTGTCGAGATAGAGTTTCAGCTGCCATTGGCCCGTGGGAATGCCGTCCTTATTGAACAGGCTGACCCACCACGCGCCATTGGCGCCGCCTGTCCAGTCCGACTGTTTGCCGATGTCGCTCTGCACCTGGCCGTCACGAAGCCACTCGGTGCGCCACGCCTGACCGCTCCCCATTTGCGAGTAATCGAAGAAGGCATACACGATCGTCACGCCGTCGGGAAATGTATCGAGCGGATCCACCGGAGTTTCGTCGTTCAAGACACCCACGGCAAAAGTGATCGGGCCGAACTGGCCCGCGCCGAGGGCGGTCGCCTTGATTGGCGGCAAAGTGGGCACGGAAGTTGGCGCCGGCGATGTTGATATAAACGGCGTCGGCGGCTCAGGCGTGGCAGTGCTCCCAAAGATCGCTACCATGCCGCCGAGAAAGACACTCCCGACCACCAACAAGAGGCAGACGAACGCGACGGCGGCGCCGGCGATCCACACCCACGATATCCCACCCTTCTTTGCGGGGGGTGGCGCAACCGCCACGGGCGGGGGTGCGGCCGGAGGCCAGGCGGCCGGCGGCGGCATCGTCGGCGAGACTTCGCGCACGGCCGACGGCGGGGGTTCCAAAATTGTCGCGCCTGCGGTTGGGCGTTTCTCGGTGATCGGCGCGCCCGGAACTTCGAGGCGCGTCGCCTCCACTTGCGGCTTCGCGCCGACCGCCGCGCCGAATGCGCGGCTGAGTTCGCTCGCGGATGGATAGCGCTCGGCCGGCTTCTTCGCCATGGCTTTGAGGATGGCCGTCTCCGCCCCAAGCGGGATGGCCGGATTCACGGCGCGCGGTGACGGAAGCGGATCGTTGACGTGCTTGAGAATGATCGCAATCGGCGTGCTGCCGGTGTACGGCGCCTCGCCGGTGACCATCGCGTAAAGCGTGACGCCGAGCGAATAGATGTCGGCGCGCGCGTCGATCTCCAAACCGCTCGCCTGCTCCGGAGCCATGTACTCCGGCGTGCCCATACCCACGCCCGTGCCGGTGAGTTTGGCCGTCGACTCGGTCACCTTCGCCAGGCCGAAGTCGGAGAGCAGTGCCCAGTCGGGCCGGGCGAGCAGGATGTTGGCCGGCTTGATGTCGCGGTGAATGACTCCCTGCCCGTGCGCGTAATCGAGGGCTGAGGCCACCTGGCCGAGGATCAGCGCGGCCTGATCGAACGGCATCTTGCCCCGCTCCAGCACGTCTTTGAGAGTGCCGCCGTCCACGTACTTCATCACAATGTAAGTGACGCCGTCGGACTGGCCGAAGTCGTAAACCGGCAGGATGTTGGGGTGATCGAGACGCGCGATGGCGCGCGCCTCGCGGGTGAAGCGTTCGCTGAATTGCGGGTCGTGCGCCAGGCTGGCCGGGAGAATCTTGATCGCGACGTAGCGCTGGAGCGCCGGCTGGTAAGCCTTGTAGACCGCCGCCATACCGCCGCGGCCCAGCGGCTGAGTGATCTGATAGGGGCCGAGTGTCCGGCCGATTAAGTCGTCCATGGGGATACCTCGCTCTTCATCTTTAGCCTGATGTTAACATCAATGGCCGGGCAAGGCAACCCGCCGTGCGGCGGCCAGCCGTTTGCCGGCAACGGAAGAAAGCGGGGTCCGCTGGTTGGCAAAGTCGAGGCGCGTCAGAGCAATAGCGGCGGCGTTGAGGCAAGGCCAACATGCGCCGAGAGGGTCGCCCACGAAAACCGAATCGCCGGCAGGAGACCCTGGCCGCTTCCACCGCTTGAAGGGTGAGACAGGACGAAGTAAGCGACAGCGAGGAGAATGGCGAGCGCGATCACGACCACGATCGCGACCTTGACCCAATCCACCGGCGCTTGCCCTTGCACTTCGCCCGTCTGCCCGTTGACCATGAATTGATAGGGCTTCGAGTTGTAGCGGTAGTTCGCCAGAAAGACCGGCAGGAGCACGTGCTTGAAAGTGGTGTCTGAAAGTTGGGTACGGACGTCCAGGCTGCGGTGCGTATCGCCGGGAACTTGCCGATCACATTTTCCGCGTTCGTCGTCGCCGATGATCCCCTGCCCCTGTTGCCACGCGTCGCCGAGCGGAATGCGGTACGCCTCGGCCGCCCACCCCGACAAGTATTGCGGCTGGTAAGGGACGAGTTTGCTCGTGTCGAACGGATAAATCTTCTGCAGCATTTTCTGATCGCCGGAGGTCGTGCCGGACACGAGCACGTCGTCGTAATCGTCGGAGTGATGCCCGGAAGTTGGATACCAGCGCACCTTCTGAACCTGTCGGGTCTTCCTCACCGTCTTGCCGTCTTCGACGGTCGTGTATTCCTCAGTCTCGTAATAGTAATCGCCGGACTCCGCCGTCCAACGCGACTCGGCGTGCGCGTCGAAAGTCCAGAAGGGAAGGTACACGCCTTGAATTTGCGTCGAGCCGGATTGTTTCAGCACGCCGCGCGGGCGGAAGAAACCTTTGCCCAGCCATTTGCGATAGTTGTCGTACGCCCGATCGCTCGTGAGTTGAAAGGGAATCAGCGACTCCGGCTGGACGATGTTCGGATCGGGCTTTTGTTCCAGAACTTGCGTCGAGCCGCAGAAGGGGCACTGAGTCGAGACGACCGAGGGATCCATCTGCGTGGTGGCTCCGCAGTTCTTGCAGTTGACGGACTTCGTCTCGCGCCCATAGCCGCGAGCCTTGCCCGCGTCGGAGAGCACCGCCGTCAGGTCGCGCTCATTGACCGCCTTTTGCTCGGCGGCGATGGCCCGTGTGTAGCCGCACTGCGGGCACTTGAGGCCGCCGCCGGCCGGGTCGTACTCCAGGCGCGGCGCGCCGCATTGCGGGCATTTGAAGGTTTCGGCTCGATAGGAGGCAGCGGGTTGTTCAGACATACGCACTATTGTATTACGCCGATGTGCATTGTCAACTTTGGATCGTCAGGCCCAAGCCGTGCAATACATCCTCGGCTATAATCCACGCCTCGGTTGCCGTCGAAATGGAAGCCATCACAACGTATCCTCCCGCCAAATGGCGATTGATCTTGTCCGGGTTCGCTGACGGGCCGACGAACATGGCGGTGGACGAAGAGATACTTCACGCCGTCGCCGATGGATCGTCTCCGCCCACGCTTCGCTTCTTCGGCTGGGAGCCGCCCTGCCTCTCGCTCGGCTACGCCCAGCCCGCCTCCGACGTTGACCGATCCCGGCTGGCGGAATTGGGATGGAGTCTCGTTCGCCGGCCCACCGGCGGCCGCGCGATCTTGCACAGCGACGAACTGACTTACTCGGTTATCGCCCCGGTGGCCGAGCCGCGCGTCGAGGGCGGCGTCGTCGAGAGTTATCGCCGTTTGAGTGCGGGCCTGCTCGCGGGGTTGCGCGCTCTGAACGTTCCCGCCGAGGCCCAGGCCGATCCGCCGAGGCCGGAGGGAATGAGCGCGACGGAATGGGCGGCAGTCTGCTTTGAAGTGCCGTCGCACTATGAGATCACGGCGGGCGGAAAGAAACTGTTGGGAAGCGCGCAGGTTCGCAAGAGAGGCGTCGTGCTTCAGCACGGGTCGCTGCCGTTGGCGGGCGATATCGCTCGCATCTGTGACGCGTTGATCTTCGCGACCGAAGCCGAGCGCGAACGCGCCAAAGTCCGCGTGCGGGCGCGAGCCGCGACGGTGAATGAGATTGCCGGATCGCAGCCAGCAAATCCCGATCGGCGCGAGATTGCGTGGATCGACGCCGCGCAGGCTATGGCCCGAGGTTTCGCCGAGGCGCTCAATCTGGAGTTAGTCGAGGGCGGGTTGACGAGGCCGGAAGTGGAGCGAGCGGAGGAACTGAGGCGGGAGAGGTATGGGAGGGAGGAGTGGAACCTGAAATTGTGAGTTAAGGCGTCGCCCTCACAAACACCACCTCTTTCACCCTCAGCGCGAGCACCAGACTCCGCAGATACGCTTCGGCGTTGGTTTGCGCCTGATCGAGAATGCCGTCCTCGCGAGCGGCCTTTTCGATCTCATCCTCCGCCGCCTGCCGAGCCTGCGTTTCGAGATTGACGTCGCCGCGCGTGAACAGACCGGTCTCGCGGTTGTAAATGTACGACTTCTGGTTGTCGAGCGTTGCGACGAAGACTTCCGAAGGCGGCAAGGTGACGAGGGCCGTGCCGTCGGGCGTGACCTTCACGTCACCGTCTTTTATCTTCGAGAGATCGACACCGGCGATCACCTGCCCGTGCGCGACGAAGATCAGTTTGTCGCCGAACAGCGCGCCGAAGATGCCCTGCCCCACCTCGGCGGTGATGACTTTCTCGACGGAATACTGCACTGTCTCAAGTCTCGCCAGCGGGCGCACCGCGCGCACCACCGTCACACTATCGGGGTAGATCGTCGGCGTCGGGTGGAAGAGATTCGAGGCCTGCGTCGCAAGGCTGCCGTTGAGTTCGGCGGCCGGCCGGGTCGCGGAGCGTACGGCCTGCACGATGCCGTAGCCCGTCACCGCCGCGATCAAGAGCAGGCCAACGACGAAGATTGTCGTCAGGTTGCGCGACATGGCGGCATTATAGCATTATGCTACAATCCCGCTTCATGATCATCACCGCCTGCATCGTGCGACTATATCTGCCGACGAGCGATTCGCTCAAAGCCAAACGAGGCGTGCTGAAGTCGATCCTGGCCCGTGTGCGGCGCGAGTTCAACGTCGCCGCCGCCGAGACCAGCCTGCACGACGTATGGCAGTCGGCGGAGATTTCGCTCGTCACCGTCTCCACCGATGCCGGATACGCAGACGGCCTCATGGCGCGCGCCATCGAGTGGATCGAGAGGAACCGTCCCGAAGTTGAAGTCGTTGACTCGCAGATTGAGGTGCGCTAGGGGCGACTGGTTGGACTACGCAAGCCAATATGCTGTGCACTTCCGGGCAGCGTGTGCCCCTCCCGCCGCCTCGCATTCCAGAAGCGCAAAACCAAAGACACGCGCCACCGCGCATCTCGACGAAGAGGCTTCGCTTCTGACCAAGAGTGATCGCACGATGACTCTCGCCTCGTCCACCTCCGGCGCTTCTCGCGATGCTGCCGAGACTTTGCTCGGTCCGCGCGGCTCACGGCGAGTCACCTGGCAAACGCTGGTCGCCATCGCTCTGATCGCGATTGTGGGGCTGGC
>JACQED010000125.1 GCA_016200785.1 Chloroflexota bacterium | reverse complement strand
GCACGACATCCACCTGCACATTCCGGCGGGCGCGGTGCCCAAAGACGGCCCCTCGGCCGGCGTGACGATGGCGACGGCGCTGGCCTCGCTGTTCTCCGGCCGCCCGGTGCGCCCGGACGTGGGCATGACGGGCGAGATCACCCTGCGCGGGCAGGTTCTGCCGATCGGCGGCGTCAAAGAAAAAGTGCTGGCCGCCCACCGCGCCGGACTCAAGACCGTCATCCTGCCGCGCCGCAATGAAAAAGACCTCGACGACGTGCCCGATGAAGTTCGTAAAGAGATCAGTTTCGTTTTCGCCGATCGGGTGGATCAGGTGATCGCCGAGGCGCTGGCTCCGGCACGGCCCGGAGGCAACGGCGCGCCACCCGGACGCAGTGCGGCGCGCAAAGCCAACGGACAGCGGTTTGACGATCGCGCCCGGCGCGCGGCGCGCAAGAAGTGAGAGGCTGTCGTGCCTAAAGTCCTGATCGTCGACGACGACCGCACGATGGTCACTCTGCTCCGGACATTGCTGGAACTGGACGGCTTCAAAGTCGCCAACGTCGCGCACGGCGCAATGGTCTTGCCCGCCTCACGCAGTGAAAAGCCCGACGTGGTTCTGATGGACGTTCACCTGGCCGACGCCGACGGGCTGGAGATACTCCGCCACATTCGCGCCGACGCCGAACTGGCGAAACTGCGCGTGGTGATTTCGTCCGGCCTCGACATGTCGCTTGAATGCGAGAAAGCCGGCGGCAACGCCTTTATCCTCAAGCCCTATCCACCCGATCAACTCGCGAGCACTCTCAAGAAGGTATTGGAAAGTTGATGCTCGGCCCGCCTTCTCCGATGCGGCTGATCACGAGAAAGTTTCGGACAACCCCTAGTGCCCCGAAAATCTAAACGCGCGCCGCTCACGTGGCGGCGCATGGACGTTCACCTCCACACCCCGGCTTCCAGCGATTTCCAGGAGTCGGGGATTACGTACCTCGACATCCTGCAGCGCGCCGAAGCGCGCGGCCTCGACATCCTCGCTTTCACCGACCACAACACCGTGGCCGGCTACCGCGCTCTGCGCGAAGAGATTGACGATCTCGAACTGCTGGAACGCAAGGGCCGGCTTCTGCCCGAAGAAAAGAAACGGCTCGGCGAATATCGGCGCCTGCTGGAGAAAATTCTCCTGCTTCCCGGCTTCGAGTTCACGGCCACGTTCGGCTTCCACATCATCGGGCTGTTCGCGCCCGGCACGACCGTGCGCGAGATCGAGCACATCCTGCTCAGCCTCAACGTGCCGCCCGATCAACTCGATCTAGGCTCCTCGACCGTCGGCGCGACGGCCGACGTGCTGACGGCCTATCGCCTGATCAATCAGGCGGGCGGGATCGTCATCGCCGCCCACGCCAATTCGACCAACGGCGTCGCCATGCGCGGCTTCGGCTTCGGCGGGCAGACGAAGATCGCTTACACGCAGGACACGAACCTGCACGCGCTCGAAGTCACCGACCTCGAACAGAAGGGCCGTCGCACGACCGCCGCTTTCTTCAACGGCTCGAAGCCGGAATACCCGCGCCGGATGCACTGCATTCAGGGTTCCGACGCCCATCGGCTGTCGCGCGATCCGCACAACCAGAAGAACCTCGGCGTCGGCGACCGTGCGACGGAAGTGCTCGTGCCCGAACTCACCTTCGCCTCCTTGCGCGATGTGTTTCTCGCCAACGATTTTGCCGTCACCCGCCCGCACCGCGCCTCAGCCAAAGAAGCCTTCGACTACATTCTGGCCGCGCGCGAGGAAGGCGAGTCGATCGTGCAGTCGTTTCACGAGAGCGCGGCCCAACGCGGCGGCCGGCAGTACGCGGTGCTGGCCGACGTGTGCGCCTTCGCCAATACCAACGGCGGCACGATCTACGTCGGCGTCGGCCCCGATCCGAAGACGGCGCCGGTGGAGGTGCCGAACGTCGCCGAGTTGATCGAGCAACTGCAATCGGAGATCGACCGCAAGATCACGCCCCGGCTGGAAGTGACGGTGGACGCGCAGGAGACGCGCGGCAAGAAGATCGTGCGCCTGATCGTGCCGCGCGGGAGCGACCCGCCGTACGCGATTGACGACAACAAAATCTACGTGCGGGAAGAGACCGAGACTTCGCTGGCGGTGCGCGACGAGATCGTCCAACTCGTTCGGCGCGGCCGGGCCGAGGTCGCCCCACCGCGCCTCGCCTCAGTCGGACCGGTGGCCGAAGAAGAAGGCGTCGTGCCTCCGCCGGCCGAGATCGGCATCGTGCCCCTGCCCGCCCCGCCGCCGAGCGAATCACGCGAACCGATCAAAGCGCCTCTCACCGGCGTGGAGATCGTCGCCACCGAGGAGCGCGACGGCATCAAGTATCACACGATGCGCGACCTGCGCAACGGAAGCATCGTCAAGAACGTCACCCGCTCCTCGGCCCGCCGCTTGTGGCACTACGCGATCACCGAGAAAGAGGCTCACCCCACGCCCGACACGCTGGCGATCGCTTGGGTCGGCGCCATCGGCCTGTGGAAGAAGTATCAACGCGCCGGCGCAACCCGCTACGACCTCGTCCAGCGCGCCGACGGCGAACTGCGCCTTTACTACGGCGTGACCGAAGACGGCATTCACGGCGAGTGGAAGAAGGTGGTGGGAGGGGAAGAGGAATAGCAAATCCCAAATCCCAACTTCCAAATCCCAAATCACCAATCGCGCATCGCCAATGATGATCCGCGAGTTTAATCTCGAGCGTGACTACGCGGCGGTGGCACGCCTGTGGGCCCATGCCGGCCCCGGCGTGTCGCTCGGCCGGACGGACACCCGCGAAGAACTCGTCAAGAAAGTCGCCCGCGATCTCGATCTGTTCTTGGTCGTCGAGGTCGCGGGCGAAGTTGTCGGAACGGTAATCGGCGGCTGGGACGGTCGGCGCGGGATTATCTATCACCTCGCCGTTGACACAGCTCATCGCGATCAGGGGATCGGTACGGCGCTGATGAATGAGGTCGAAATACGTCTCGTCGCCAAAGGTTGCGTCCGCGCATGGCTCGTCGTCACGCCGGACAACTTCGACGTTATTCCCTTCTACGAACGACTGGGCTGGGAGAAGAATCCGGCGCAGTTGATGGGGAAGTATCTGAAGTAAATGCGCGTCGGCATCCTCACTGTCTCCGACCGTTCCTCGCGTGGTGAGCGCCCCGACGCCTCAGGCCCGGCCATCGCCGATTTCGTCCGGTCGCGCCTCGGCTGGGAAATCGCGCAGACCGCCGTCATCCCCGACGAGTTCCCCATCATCCGCGACACGCTGATCGATTGGGCCGACAATCTCAAACTGCATCTCATCCTCACCACCGGCGGCACCGGCTTCGCGCCGCGCGACGTGACACCCGAGGCCACCCGCGCCGTCGTGGAACGCGAAACGCCCGGCATCCCCGAAGCCCTGCGCGCCGCCAGCCTCAAGATCACCCCGCACGCCATGCTGTCGCGCGCCGCCGCCGGAATTCGAGGGCGCACGCTCATCGTCAACCTCCCCGGCAGTCCCAAAGCCGTGAAAGAAAACCTCGAAGTGCTCGTCCCGGTTCTGCCTCACGCGCTCGAACTACTGCAAGAGTCGCCGGACGCCGAGGCCGGGCATTCGCCAAAGAAGGAATTGCGCGCGTAATTGAGGCCGCTATGACAACGTCTGTCATCCGCCCACGCATGAGTCACTTGCAGCAGGCGATGCTGTCGCTGTATTGGTTCGGCACGAACATGCACTGGACGGCCATCCTGCTCATCACACTGCCGAAGCAAGCCTTCCTGATCGGCGGCGACGCAGTGAAAGGCCAGACGCTGGGCGTGGTGCTGTTAATCGGCGCGTTCGTCTCGATGATCGTCGCGCCGTTGTTCGGCGCGCTGAGCGATCGCATCACCACGTCGTTCGGCCGCCGCCGCCCGTGGATCGTGGCGGGCACGGTGATGAACATCGTCGGCCTGTACGGCCTCGCCTTCTTCCCGCGCGAGGGCGATCTCTCTTCTCTGCCGCTCTACATCGTCGCGTTCATGTGGGTCGAGTTCTGGAACAACGTCGCAACGGCCCCCTTCTCCGCGCTCATCCCCGACGTCGTCCCGAAAGATCAGCGCGGCAGCGCCTCGGGCTGGTACGGGCTGATGAGCATGCTGGGCAACTTCGTCGGCGGCGTGAGCGCGCTGATTTTCACCCGGAACGGAGTGACCGACCTCACGGCGATTTACTATCTGATCGGGGTGCTGTTGTTCCTCGGCATGTTGGGCACGGTGGTCTTCGTGAAAGAGCCGCCCGCGCCGGAACACCTGCCGCCTTTCCGCTTGGGCGAATTCTTGCGCGGGCTGATCGGCCCCCTGAGAGATCACGATTTCCGCTGGGTTTTCGTCACGCGCTTTCTGATGGTGATGGGAACTTTCACGGTGCAGGAGTTCTTGCAGTTCTTCATGCGCGACGTGGTCAAGGACTTCACCTTGTTTGGAAAGCAAATGGCCACGAACGCCGAGTCTGCCGTCTCGTTCTTTATCATCCCTCGGCCTCGTGTTCGGACTCGGCTACGGCGCATATCAAGCGGTGGATTGGGCGCTGGCGAGCGATGTCCTGCCCTCTGAAGCGGACTACGCCAAAGACATGGGCGTGTGGCACGTCGCCTTCACCTTCCCGCAAGTCATTAGCACCCCGATTGCCGGATTCATGCTCGACAAGTTCCAGGTCGTCGGCAGTCAGACGGGACATCCAAATCTTGGATATACGGTGATCTTCACACTGGCCACGGTTTACTTTGTTCTAGGCACGGTGTTCGTGCGGAATATTCGCAAGGTGCGGTGATTGCTTCTGTAATTCAATTCCTCTTCAACGAGTCTGGGCGACTCGCCAACGCGTTGCGCCGCGCCTCGCTGCTGGTCACGCGCTCGGCGCTTGCGGCGCCATTACACAACGCATCTTGAAAAGGCCCTGCAACAGATAACTGCAGGGCAATCGCATCTAAATTGACAGGAGCTCGCTGAGCCGGTTTTCTCGGCGTATCTGCGGTGCCCGCGCTCAGGCTGACCGAGATTGCCAAACGGGACGCCCGGCAAATTGGCTGTCCGGGAAATAAGATGCGATTGCCCTGCAGATAACTGGCTTGCGCCCCTCCGTAATTCCTGATATACTATAATCTATCCTATTTATCGGTTTTGGGAGGGTATGATGTATCCGTCCTTCATCACTCACCGAAGCTACAATCGCCGACAAGGGCGGTGGCCAAGTCTATTCCCCGCCATCGCCCTGGCCCTGGCCGCGTGCAGCAGCCCACCG
>JACQED010000115.1 GCA_016200785.1 Chloroflexota bacterium | reverse complement strand
GAGCCGCTGGTCAGTTCGCCCTTGTCGAGCAGGGCGACATCCGTCCAACCCAGTTGGGCGAGATGATAGGCGATACTGCATCCGGCGATGCCGCCGCCGATGATGACTACCCGGGCCCGAGTCTGCATGCGCCTATTTGCCTTCGTGATCGGCTAACCGCGCTTGAGATACTTTCCGGCGGCCCAGCCGGCCGCCGCGCTAACGCCCAGCGCGATCACAACGTCGGTGATCAGCACGGGCAGGGAGAAATTCGAACGATAGGCAAACCCGCCCTGCTCCCACACGAGCAAGGGAAAACCGGCGCGGCTGATGTCATCGGCGCACCCGGCCATCCCCAACGCGCCGAGCAGGCCGCAATCAGATTGCACTTGAACGGCCAGCAGGTTAAGAATGACGAACAACAGCAGACAGGCGAAGAAGCCAATAGTGTAGCGGCCAGTGAATGTGTTCATGGCGGGCCAGTATAGAGGGGGCGGGGAGGATGTCAAGTTGGGGAGGGTGGATGGGGAAGAACAACAGACAGGGCTTGCAGACCACGAGCAGGGTGGATATACTTGACGGCAATGAAGTTCACGGTTACTCTGACATCGAGCGCGAAGGATGACTTGGAGTACTTCAAAGCTTCTCAAATGACCTGTTGATACGCGGGGAGAAGGTGGAGTTATGAGAACACTTGACTTAAGACACACGACAATCACGGTGAAGGAGTTGCTTTCGTGGGCGGCTTCCGATTCGGTACACATCGTGGCCGAAAATGGACACGAGTTCATTTTGGAGGAAGCCGACGAATTCGAGCGCGAAGTCACTTTGCTTGGGAATAGTGATAAATTCATGAGCTTTCTAGAAATACGCTCTCAAGAAGAAGGATCGATCACCCTCGATGAACTTGAGCGTGAACTAAGCGATACATAACTCCGACAACTCGCGCCTCACAACAACCGAGGGCCGAAAGAGCCCCCACGCTCCTCCGGCCCTCGCAATTACCACTTACCAATTACCTCTTTCCACAATCTCTAATCTCCACTCTACTCCGGCGGTATCTCCTTAAACGCATACTCCACGTTGATGCCGCGCGACTTCTGGCTGTTCTTCGCCGCGAAGTACCAGACCGCCGAGACGACGATGATCGCGAACGCGATGATCTGCGCCCACAGATTGGCCGGGAAGTTCTCGAAGTTCCAGTTGCCCAGCACGCCCAGTTCGGGGCGGAAGAGGAAGGCGAGCACCATCAGCGTGCCAATCACACCGCCCAACACGCCCAACACAGTAACCAGCGGCAGGTTGCCGACTTTGTACTGCGCGCCCGGCGAGGCCTCGTACACTTCCTTCGCGCGATAGGGCAGGAGCGCACCGGCGAGGCAGGTGACGACGAAGACGTAGCCGCAACCGAACGTCACGCCCAACGTCAGGCCGATCCACCCCGGCACGAGGCTGTAGGCCAGAATGACGGGAACGCTCGCCAGAAAGTAGGCGATGTGCGAGTTGACGGGCGTGTGCAGTTTGTCGTCCACCCGGCTGAACCACTCCGGCAGAAGCCGATCGAGTGCCATGGCCACCATCACGCGCGTCATGCCGATGTAGCAGTTGCACACGATCTGGAAGCCGTTGAGGATGTAGCCGATGCCGATGATCAGCACGACGATCGGGCTGGCGGTGAGGGCGACGGCGACGATCGGCGGCCACAGGTTAAACGAGACCGCTCCGACGTTGATGTTCGCTTCGCCGATGAGCGACCAGAAGCCCGCCCCGGCGACGGTAAGAAACTCGGGCCCGGCCACACGCTGGATGCCCAATGCGAGCAGCGCCAACAGGAGGCCGGTGAAGACCAGCGAGCCGACCATGATGAACGTCTGCGCCTTGAACGAGCGGGCGTCCTTGATCTCGCCATTCTGCTGCGCCGAGTAGGTGGCCCATTGGAGCGAAGTCCAGGCGATGGGCGCGACGAGGAGCGTGGCAAACAGGCTGAACGGCGGGTGCAGATCGATCCCGGCCTTCGTCACCGCAGCCACGGCCGTCTGGTAGAAGTTGGACGCGCCGCCGGAGGCCACGGCAAAGGCGTTCAACCTGTCCACAAACGTCGAGGGCGGCGTGGTGAACAGGATGAAGAACACCACCGCGAAGGCGAGCAGCGTCCCCCACCACATCACGTGCTGGAAGCGGACGTAGTTCTTGAAGCCGCTGACCAGCAGAACGAGCGACAGCAGGGCGTTGACGATGCTGACGATGATGATGCCCGACGACGTGGTGAACCACACGCCGAGGGCCGAGAGAGTCGCGTTGCCCATCGTCGCGCCCAGGCCGAGAAACAGAGGCGCGAAGCCGAGGTAAGACACCAGCCAGCCCGACAGCGCGACCCACTGCAAAATCCAGATCACGAACCCCGACATCACAATGGTGAAGGCGAGGCCGCCGCCGAACACGCGGCTCTGAAAGACGTAGTCGCCGCCGGAGCGCGGCAGGGCGGTGGAGAGCCACACGTAGGCAAAGGCGATCGGGATTTCGACGATCGTGGCCAGGATGATTCCCCAGACCAGGCTGCCGCCGGGGAGCGCGCCGGGCGCCCACAGGTAAGTCCAGGGAAAGATCAGGCCCATGGTGAGAATGTTGTAGACGAACGCCGAGTACGGCGACATCACGCGCACCAGTCCTGAGGCTTTGCGCGTGAAGACTTCGGGTGTTACGCTTGCGACTGCCATGTTGACCTCCTCCTCGTTGAGTGAATCTTTGCCGCGAATTACACGAATTTCTCGAATGCATTCCCCTTCCGTGGAAATTCGTGAAATTCGTGGCCCGGCTTTTCCGCTAGCGGCAGAAGAGCTTGGTTATGATCTGGCGACGCCAGACTCTGGCAAGCACTCCGATAAGCGGCCTCCTTTCGTCATCCAGCGACCCACTGATAACCGATCACTTTTATCCAGTCACCAACTGATAACTGGCCACTTCTCCATCCCGCACGTTGACCAGCGCGCCGCGCAGGATGCCTTCGCCGTATTCACTGCCGGGGTTGATGCACGTGGTGCGGCCAATCTTGATCACACCCGGCGATTCGTGGATGTGGCCGTGCAATCCAAGCATCGGCTGGTGATGCTCGATGGCCTTCCGCACCGACGTGCTCCCCGCGCCGAACAACACCACCTGCCCGCCCCGCACGATCTGGCTCGGCGGATCGGTGTTCCAGTCGAGCATCGGGCAAGTGTCGAGCGTCGAGTCCACCGGCGGATCGTGGAAGTTGAAGATGCAATGCTTGATGTCGCCCGTCCGCCCGATCATTTTCTCGATCATTTCGCCCAACTGTTCGTCGGTGACTTCGCGCGGTGTATGCCAGGGCGTTGGCGTGCTGAAGCCCTGGCTGATCATCGTGTGATCGTCGTCCACCTGCACCACTTTATTCTCGCATCCGAAGATGCACTGGGCCGACTCGCGGTACAGCACGTCCACCACGTCGGGATAATCGTCGTTGCCGCCGGTCACGAAACACCTAATGCCCGTGTCCTTCAGGCGTGTCTCGGCCAGATCGATCCATTCTTCGAGCCGCTTGCGCGCCAGTTCTTTGAACAGCGCCTCGACTGCTGCCGGGTCGG
>JACQED010000114.1 GCA_016200785.1 Chloroflexota bacterium | reverse complement strand
TACAGCCGCGTGAAGATCAGGCATATCAGCGCGCTGGTTTTTGTCCTGCTGGCGTTCGACGCATTTCTTCGCGCGTTGGGTGTCGGGCGCCGAGCGCCGCGCTTCACGCTTCGTTGCGGAGCATTCCCGTGGGACGCTTCACGTTTCACCTTCTCCTCCGCTCTCTTCCTCGGTCTCTCCCTCTTCACCTACTTTGCCGCCCGCGCCGCGCCAGCCGTGGACATCGCCTTCGCCCTCTACCTCGCGGCGTTTCATCGCCCGCTGTTCGCTCGGGGTTGGAGACGTATCGCCCTGACGCTGATTCTCGCCGCGATTATCGTATTGCCTCTCGCCTGGGCCATTCGCTCTCAACCGAACGCGGAAGCGCGCTTGACTGTCGTCGGCGCGCCGACGGCCGCGCTTTTGCGTGGCGACCTGCGCCCGGCTGTCGAAGGAACATTCAGCACACTCGGTATGTTCGCGTGGGCAGGCGATCCCGAGGCCCTCTACAACATTCCCGGCCGGCCGGTGTTCGAGCCGGTTGGCGCGATATTGTTCCTTGTCGGCCTCCTCGTCTGCCTCCGGCGTTGGCGCGATGCCCGCTATGCCTTCGTCGTCATCTGGCTCATCGTCGGCCTCGCGCCCGCGTTTGTCAGCACCCCTGCCGCAAGCCTCGGCCACACCCTCGTCGCCCAACCGGCGGTGTATATCCTCCTGGGACTCGGCGTGGAACAAATCGCTATGTGGGTCGGCCATAGGTCGGGTCGCGGAAAGCAGGCGTTGCGATTTGGGTCTTGGAATTTGGGATTTGGCTGTGTCTCCTTGTTCATCGTCTTCATTGCCTCACGCGATCTCCGAGACTACTTCCTGCTCTGGCCGCGCGATCCTCTGGTTCGCTACCTCTACCGCGCCGACCTGCACGAGGCCGCTCGCTGGCTGAACGATGCGCCGCTGACCGATCTCGCGCTGACCGGCCGGTTGTCGCTGTGGGAGGCGCGGGCCTTCCAGTTGGATGCGCCGGGGCGGCGGGCGCGCTGGTTCAACCCGGAAGATGCGCTGGTGTATGCGTCGGCTTCGCCCGCGCCGCTTGTTGTCTTCACCGATCCGCCGATCTCCGAGTGGGCGCAAGCGCGGCTCGATGCCGACTTCACCCGCGTCGCGTCTCCGGCGTCTTTCGCCGTGTGGCAATTGACTGCCGGCCACGGGCCGCGCGCGGTTGACGCCGGAGTCGAATGGACGAACGGGATTCGATTCGCCGGTTACGGACAACTGTCGCCGCTGCAGCCGGGCGCGACGCTGGACGTTCAGATCGCTTGGCGAGTAGGTGACGATTACGTAGCGCCCTCGCCCGACATCGGCGCCAGCCCCGACCCGCCGCCTCAGCCATTCACCTCGTTCGTGCACTTGCTCTCGTCCGACGGGGCGCTGCTCGCCGGTTACGATCACTTCGACGCCGACGCCTTCACACTTCGGGCCGGCGATATTGTTCTGCAATTGTATCGCCTGAAGTTGCCGGGCAACCTCGCGCCGGGCGACTGCACTTTGGAAACAGGCTTCTACGATCCGGTCTCCGGCGCGCGCTTCGCGATTAGCGACGGGCGAGAGAGTTTCGTGTTCGGGAAAGTTCGTGTATCGAGATGAATAGAGAATCGACCTCGCCCGAAAGGCGCTCCGCTTGGCCGAACGTCTTGCGCATCGTCCTCAGCGGCGGGTTGTTAGTGTGGGTCCTGTCACGGGTGGGGCTGGACAAACTGACCGATGTGGTGCGCGGAGCAAATCCGCTGCTGGTCGCGTTCGCGTGCCTGCTGTCGTTTGCGGGCATCTTCATTCGAGCTTGGCGTTGGCAAGTCCTCTTGCGGGCAATCGGCGCGCGGCCTCCCTTCCGCCGACTCGTCTATCTCTATTTCGTCGGCCAGTTCTTCAGCACTTTTCTGCCGACCGGTTTCGCCGGCGACGTCGTGCGTGTGCTTGAGGCGGGTGAGGGTGTGTCGTCAACGCAGGCCGCCGGCACCGTGCTCGTCGATCGCCTCACGGGCTTCATCGGTCTCTTCCTGCTCGCGCTCATCGCTCTGCCGTTTTCGCGAAGCCTTCTGTCCGGTGAATGGGCGTGGGGAATCGCGGCCCTGTCGCTAGCGGTCGTCGCCGGATCGATTCTCCTCTTCGAGGGCCGCTTGTTGCGAATGATGACTCGCTGGTTGCCGGGAGGTCTGTCACTGGCCTCCGGCTCATGGCTCTCCCGCGCATACGATGTGATCGTCGCCTGCGGCGCGCGCGCGATCCTCGGCGCGCTGGGCGTCTCGACCGTCTTCAACGTGGTCCAAATCGCCGCGAACGTATTGCTGGCTCGCGCGCTGGGCGTGAATGTCAGCGCGCTTTACTTTGCGATGTTCGTTCCGCTGGCAACTGTGGCTCTGCTCGTACCGATCTCGATTGCCGGCCTCGGCGTGCGGGAGCAGATCTATCTCACGTTATTCGCCTCGCCGGCCGTCGGCCTCAGCGGGCCGCAAGCTATCGCCCTCTCCCTCGGCGCGTATGGCCTCGACTTCGTCAACGGCATGGTCGGCGGCGCGCTCTACTTGACGGCGGGAGCGCTGAGACTGCGCCGCAAACCTTGACGCTGAGATGGTGGCGTGTTATACTGCGCGCCGCGCCGAGGGAAACGGCGCGCGTTTGCGATTGCCTCGTGTGCAGGGCAAACGATGCGATGCGGGGTAGAGCAGTGGCAGCTCGTCGGGCTCATAACCCGGAGGTCGTTGGTTCGAATCCAACCCCCGCTACTAGCGAATGGCTGATGGCAGATAGCCGATGGCGATAGCCGAGGCCTATCTGCCATTTGCTATCAGCCATAGGCTCCATCGGCGAGGTAGCTCAATGGCAGAGCAGCGGACTCATAAGCCGTTGGTTGTGAGTTCAAGTCTCACCCTCGCCACCTGAAAAACCCCCGACCTGAACGTTCATCGAAGGGAGCCCACCCCTGCACCTCCGCGCCTACCGCTTAAACCAACACGGCCCCCAGCGCCTCTTCGGCGAACTCGAAGCCAAAGTCATGAACGCCGTCTGGGCGCTGGACGAGCCGACGGTGCAGGATGTCGTGGATCGCCTCGGCAAGCGCGCCAACTACAAAACCGTCATGACCGTGATGAACCGTCTCGTCACCAAAGGCTTCCTCGAACGCCGCAAGGTCTCACGCGCGTTTGTTTACGCGCCGCGTTACACCCGCGAGGAACTCGCCGAGCGCCTGTCGCGCCAGGTGCTCGGCGGGCTGATCGCCGACTTCGGCCCGGCAGTGATCGCCCAGTTCGTGGACGCGGTCGAAGAGACCGATCACGCGCGCCTCGACGAACTGGCTGCGCTCGTCGAGTCGAAACTGTCCCAGAAGAGGAAGCGTGAATAGTAGGGAGCGACCACATGGCTGCGCTCGTCGAGTCGAAACTGTCCAAGAAGAGGAAGCGTGAATAGTAGGGGGCGACCACATGTGTCGCCCCTACTGCGGCAGGCCGACGTCGCGCTGGCCCCTGCTCGTCGCGCTGGCAACGCTGGCCGCCTCCATCGCGCTGGTTCTATCCGAGCGCGGTCTGGAGGCCGTGCTCGCGCTGGTCGTGACCGTCTGCCGCCGGACGCTCGACGAAACGCTGGCGCATGGCGCGGACTTGGGTCGCCTACTACTTCTCGTGCCCGCCGGCCTCGGGTTGACGCTGGCGATCAGCGAGGCCTTCCGGCTGGCGGTCGCCACCCGACGGTTGATCGCCAATCTGCAACTCGCGCGGTGCGAGCCGCCCCAGCGCTTGCGTCGCCTCGCGCGGAAGTGTGAACTCGCCGAGAGCGCCCTCCTCGTCTGCGTCGATCGCCCGCTCGTGTTCACGCACGGGCTATTCAAT
>JACQED010000113.1 GCA_016200785.1 Chloroflexota bacterium | reverse complement strand
CGCGTCGTTCAAGCGGTCGCGCACATAGGCGCGCCACTGGCGGCGGCCCGGATTGTCTGCGTCTTGATGCGCGCCCCACAGATCATCGGCGGCGAGAAAATCTTCGACGTTGCGGTTTTCGAGGAGTCGATCCCAGTTGAAATGGTGACGGGTGGGCATAGCGTCGCTTCTTATGAGAGGGTGTTGAGTAACGTAGACACCAAGTGTCTTCGAGACACTTGGTGTCTATAGCGTGTCGAGTAGGTTGAGCCATGCCTCGGCCAGGTGCGCGCTTTCCCGCTCCTCCGCCTTGCGCCTCCCCGCTTCGCCCAACTCCTGCCGCAGCGCGGCATCTTCCACCAGCCGCTTGAGCGCGGCGTACCAGTCTTCCGGTTTTTCGGCGAACAGCCCGCCCTCGCCCCAGGCGCGATAGGCGGGCAGGGGGGAGGCCACCCACGGAATGCGGCGCACGCCGGCCTCCAGCAGTTTGATGTCGGACTTGGCCTGATTGAAGGCGTTGTCGCGCAGGGGGGCGAGGAGAATGTCGAAGTGCGCCAGCAGGAAAGGATAATCCTCGTAAGGAACCATGGGCAGGAACAACCGCCGCGACTCGGGCAGGGCCGAAAACGATTCGTACACCGCCGCATCACCGCCGACGACGAGCAGGATATTGGGCGACTCTCGCATCACGCGGATCACGGCCTGCCGCAGCAGGGTCACATCCTGCCGATGGGTCATCGTCCCGGCCCAGCCGATGTTGAGCGTGTTGCGGCGCGGCGCGGGTTTGTCCCACAGTGGGTTGTCCCGGTTCCAGCCGTTGGGAACGACTTCCGCGCGCCTGGCAAACTGAGCGTACCGTTCGGCCAGCACGGGCGTGGCCACGGTGAGCAGGTGAGCCTGCGCGATGGCCGACTCGAGTGCGCGCAGTGACTGCGGGTTGCCTGGCCCGACGTGCGCATACCCCGGATGGTCGGGCGTCAGGTGATGAAAGTCATCATCCAGATCAACGACGATGCGTTTGCCGGCCCGGGCGCAGGCGGCGAGGCCGTCGAGCAAATGCGCCGCGAGTTGCGGGCGCGAGAAGACGCATACGTCGTACTCATCGAGATCTTCCGGCGCGACCGTCAGGGATACTTTGGCGCGCAAGCCCGATTGGGCGAGGGCGCGGGCCGCCAGCGCGAGGCGCACGCCAAAGGAGACTTCGCTCGGCCCGTAAAAGGCGATGGAGTGGATGGTGGAGGGAGAAGGGGGGGCGATTTTGGAATTTGGAATTTGGAGTTTGGATTTGAGTCCGGCCAACTTTGCGGCGTGCTCGGGGCGAGCGAGGCGGGCCGGCTCGGGCTCCAGCCGGGCGATAGCGGCCAGGGCTTCGGCCTTGTCCGGCTGATGCTTCAGCGCCTCGCGATACAGCGTCAGCGCCGACTCGCGATCGCCGGCTTCCTCGTAGCAAGTGGCGAGCATGGACAACGCTTCGGAATCCGCGGCATTGGCCTTGACCAGCGCCGCCAGAATCGAAACGCCCTCGGTCAGGCGGTTCTGCCGCAGGTAGAGCAGGGCCAGGTTCTTCCACGCCGGCGCGTGTTCGGGATCGTGATCGAGAGCCTGCTGGTAGGCAGCTTCGGCGGCGGCGAGATCGCCGGTCAGTGCATGGGCCACGCCGAGGTTGTTGTGTGCCTCGGGCGACTCCGGGGCGAGCGCGGCGGCGCGTTGAAAGTAGGTCAGGGATTCCGCCGGGCGGCCAAGTTGAATCAGGCAAGTGCCGAGGCCGGTCTGCGTTCCCGCGTGATCGGGATCGAGCGCGGCGGCCTGGCAAAGGGCGTCGAACGTCGCTGGCCATTGGCCGCTGCGGGCGCGGGTGTCGGCCTCGGCCAGCAGGGTGTCGAAAGAAGCGGGAGTCACTGCCGCCCACTGTACGATGGCGCGGCGGGCCAGTCAGTAAAGACTCGCTAAATCCCGTGTGAAGCGGGGATAAAGGCCGGAGGATTTAGCCGCTCTTTCGATCCAATTCAGGCAGTCTTTATGCCGCCGCGCGCGGGCCGGACATAGAATAGGCCGCGAGAGACACGATGTTTTCACGCGCTTTCTGGCTCAGCCTGCTCTCGATCATTCTTCTCCTCGCCACCGGCCTCTATTCGCTCCCCAAACTCCGCCCCGGAAGCCTCGCGCCCGCGCCTCAACCGTTCGCCGTGTGGGAAGATGCGCCGCCCGATGCCCGGCACGCCGACGAAGTTCGGCGCGGGCCGTGTGAGCCGGGCCGGCAGGTGGCAGCGGAAGAAGAAGTGACGACCGCCGAAGACGGCTGGGCGAGCCTGTGCCTGCCCGACGCCAGCCGCGTTTACCTCGGCGGCGCGACCGCGCTTCGGCTGGGCTGGCAGCCCAACGGGGCCGGGGCGCTGCAGCCGCGCGTCACGCTGGCGCTGGGCAAAGTCTGGATCGATCTGCGGAGTGGCTCACTGAGTGTGACGACCGACATCGGCACGGCGTCAGTGTCGGGGTCGCTGATGAGCGTGAGTTACATTGCCGCAACGAAGAAGATGTTGGTGACGTGCGCGGAGGGCCATTGCCGCCTGCGCGGGACGGCGGCGGAAGTGGCGTTGATCGGCCTCCAACAGTCGGCGCTGGTCGGCCCATCCTCTCCCAACCCGGCCCGGCCCATCGAGGCCGAAGAAATTCTGGATTGGTTCGCGCACGTTCCGGGCCTCGGCTCGCCGGAAAGCGAGGCCGCGCCGACCGAAACGCCTCTCGCCGCTTCGACGGCCTCGCCTGAGGAATCGCCGACAGCGGCGGAGACCTCCTCGCTCACCCCGGCCCCCTCCGAGACCCTTGCCCCGACGCCGATGCCAACCGCGACCTTCGCGGCGACCGAAACCGCCCCGCCGCGTCCTGCTTCGATTGCGACCGCGACCTTCGCGGCGATCCCGACCCACACCCTCGTGCCGACGCTCGTCCCCACCCAGACCAAAGCGCCGCCGACGAGCACCCCGGCGGCGAGCGCGACTCTCCCGCCCGGCCCGACCTCGATCACGGCGGCCTCGGTCACACCGACACGGATCGCACCGACGGCCACCGGGTTCGTCGCAACGCCGACGGCGACGCTCACTCTCGCGCCGACGGCGACTTGGACTCCCTCACCCATCACGCCATCCACGCCCACCGCGACGCCGATCGTCGTCACCGGGCGCTACGGCGCGGGGCCGATCCCCGGCCCGAGTCCCACGTGGTCAGTCCACGATTTTCCTGCGCCGCTGCCGGCCTCCGGCCCGACCAAACTCGGCTTCCACGTCACGCTCAACGGCGGCGGCGTGCTGGATTACGTGGCCGCCGTGCACCCGCCGGTGATCAAAGGCGTGGACGACGTCGGCTTTCTCAAAGATGTCAAAGCCATCTCGCCGGGCACGATTACGGTGGGCCGTTTTGTCGTGCCCCAGCCGAACATCGGCGAGGGCGACCCGGCCCAGCGGGCGATTGAGTTTGTCAACGAGCAATTGCCTCGATACCAACAGCACGCGGCTTACGTGGATTACTGGGAGGGCTGGAACGAGGTGACGTACCCGAACTACGAATGGTACGCTATCTTCGAGGCCACCCGCGCCTGCGAAATGCAGAAGTATGGCTTCCGGGCGGCCATCGGCGCGTTCTCCGCCGGGACGCCGGAGCCGTGGCAATTCATGGCCTTTCTCCCGGCGATTGAGGCGGGCATCCGGTGCGGCGCGATCCTCACCACGCACGAATACGCCGCCCCGACGATGTATCTGTGGTGGGCGCAAGGCTTGCCGGAGAGTTACGGCCATCCGCCCGTGCCGGCTTATCCGGATCGCGGACCGCTGGCCGGGCGCTATCGCTTTCTGTACCGCGACATTCTGATCCCGCGCGGACTGGACATCCCGTTGGTGATCTCGGAGGCAGGGATTGATGGGGGAGCGGGAGCGGGCCAACGGCCCGGCTACGGTGGGCAGGGCTGGCTCGGCTTCCGCGAATACTGGTCGAACGAGCTGGGCATCGCCGATCCGGTCGAGTTCT
>JACQED010000112.1 GCA_016200785.1 Chloroflexota bacterium | reverse complement strand
GGTCATTGAACGGGAAGGGAACCAGAACGACCTTATGTTTCGTCATTATGCCTCAGTATACTACGAGCCGTCCCAAGCGTTGCAGCCCTTTCGCGTCAGACTCACCTCAATCAATCCCCAGCACCCGGTTCGTCACAAATGCACGCCAGTGGTGGGCGCGGCGCTGTCAGGGACTTGTTTCTTGAGTAACCCCATGCCGGACGCCCCGTCAAGACGTTCGTAGAGAAATCGTTGGCCGGGCATGGCTTTTCCTGCTAGGCCGCCGCAACCAATTCAGGGGCAGCCTCCCCCTTCTCGTAAAACGCGACGCCCACGCGCTGGATGTGCTCGATCACATCGGGATCGTCAATGTCCTCGAAAATGGACAAGTCAATGATGTGGGGCAGGAGCAACTCGTCGAGATCGTCGAGGATCTTGTACAGCACCTTCAGCGTCAGACCCGCGCTGCCGCGCAAAGTCAGGTCAATATCCGAGCCGTTTTTGTAGTTCCCTTTGGCGCGCGAGCCATACAGAATCGCCCGTTCCACCTGCGGGTAGCGCCTCAGAACGGCGCTGATTTTACGGATGGCGGCGTCTGGCAGACCGTATTTCATGCCCCTTCCTCCCGCCTCAGTTCATCCAGTTTGATGCGGAGCGCCTCGAATTCCGCGAAGTAAGCCTCGCGAATGGCGGCGACGATCTGGGCGGCTGTCGCCTCATCGTAGGTGTGGGAGGTCAAATTGCGGCTATTGATCATCTCCATCCATGTCTCGCCGTTCTCGATCAAGCCCGTTTTGAAGGCTTCGCGGGTTGTGTCCTTCGAGCCGTACAAATTTTGAACGCCGCGACCCTCCAGAAAATCCTTGAGCGTATTCCAGGCCAATTCATGGGTGAATTCGAATGCCTGGATCAACCCCTGCTCTTCGAGTTTCGAGAGCGGGCGTTGCTGCGCCAGTTGCACGGCTTCTTTCAACTGCGAGAGGGCTTTGACGAAGTGATTGAAACGCTGAATCCAACGAATATCCTGAGCGGTCATTGGGATTCTCCATAAATCCTCAATCAATCCCCAACACCCGATGCGGCTGATACGGCTCTTCGAGAAAGCGTTCCTCGTCGGAGAGTTTGACGTCGAGCGCGGCGACGGCCTGCTCCAGATGCGTCATCTTCGTCGCGCCGATGATGGCCCCGGTGAGTGTAAGAAGACTTTGTTGCTAACCCGAACGCTCGCTGGCAAGGCGCGCCCGAATTGCCGCGCGGTAGCCGCGTCCGCTCCGGCCGCGTGTTAGGCGGGCGTCATTGATTTCAGCGATTCGCCTCACTGTAACCCGCACCTGTGCCTTTGAGGGTCGTCCAGTCTTTTGTAGAGGGGCGGTCGCTAGGCGGTTTGGTGTTGAATTGTGCCTCGCTTGGCTTTGCGTGGCGAGGGCTTGCTGGCGGCCTTGCGCTTTCGAGTGCTTGGCATAGTGGCAATGATCGCACGAAGCACTGTGTTCACTGACTCCGGCGTGGTGAAGACTTGGGAAACGTCCGGGTCAAGAACGACGACAAGGCGGTCTCTGGCAATCCGGCTAGCGAAACGATTCGGGCGCGCTTTCCGATAATCGAATTCGTATTCGGGAAGCAAATCATCCGAAGTACTACGGCGGGCTTTGGAGATTCGCGTGTTCTTCATATTGCTTGCGTTCCTTCTTAGTCGCTCGGCGCGCACTGATGATACGAATCAGATCAATGATGCGCTCGACAAAAGCAACCAATAGTAGGCGGTTGTGCTCGGAATGCCCGATGATGATTTCTCTCTTTTCGTCCTCGGTCGAATGTTCCTCGTCGTCAAAGATATGCGCCAACGGGTCGCTGAAGACCGTGCTGGCCTCATCAAAATCTACCTTGTGTTTCTTGAGGTTTGCTTTCGCTTTTTCCTCATCCCACTCAAATCGTACAGGCATATGGATTATCCCATACTTCGCGAGTCATTCAATCCCCAACACCCGATGCGGCTGATACGGCTCTTCGAGAAACGCCCGCTCCTCGTCGGAGAGTTTGACCTCAAGCGCGGTGATGGCCTGCTCCAGATGTGTCATCTTCGTCGCGCCGATGATCGGGGCGGTGACGCCGGGCTGATGCAGAAGCCACGCCAGCGCGATCTGCGCCGAAGTGACGCGCCACGCGCTATAGCGCGAGGGGGTTACGTCAGATCAAACAGTTTTCTCAGGCGGTCACTCACTGCCGACTGCATTCTCGGCGACAACGTGCCGAGTTCTCGCTGAATCAGCGTCGTCGTCGCGGTCATCAGGCGGTGCAACTGGAGCGTGGAGGAAACGCGCAGTCCGGTTGAGGCAAAGTCAGGGTCGCTCGCATCCATCGCAATATCGGTCGCCAACGGATTCGGCAGAACGCGGCTGGTAATGAAGGCAAGAACCACATGGCCATGCGGCCCGACGGGATCGGTGAGGCAGACAGCGGGGCGGACTTTCGTGCCGGAGAGGTCGTCGAACGGGAAGGGAACCAGAACAACCTTATGTTTCGTCATGGAATGGCTTCCCGTCGGCCAGCGTGTAGATGTCTTCCTGCGAATCGTTCAGGAAATCAAATGCAGGATTGCTGACCGCTGCCCGCAACCATTCCGTTTCATCCCACTCTTCAATGAGCGAATAGAGCACGATCACTCGAACTCGCATGGGACCGGGAATAGGGAGCAAATAATCGAGCCGGAGTTGACGGTGCTCGTCAATTGTTCCGGTCAATTCAACAGCTGTCATTGTGGCTTCCATTACCCATCACCTCGTTTCCGCATTATGCCTCAGTATACTACGAGCCGTCCCCAGTGTTGCAGCCCTTTCGCGTCATTCGCGCCATTCGTGGCGACCTCCCCTTTCGCGTCAGACTCACATCACTCAACCCCCAACACCCGGTGCGGCACATACGCCTCTTCGAGAAAGGCCCGCTCCTCGTCGGAGAGTTTGACGTCGAGCGCGGCGATGGCCTGCTCCAGATGCGACATCTTCGTCGCGCCGATGATCGGGGCGGTGACGCCGGGTTGATGCAGAATCCACGCCAGCGCGATTTGCGCCGAAGTGAGGCCCCGCCGCTTCGCCAGTTCGGCGGCGCGATCCGCTACCACGAAATCACTGTCCTGATAATACAATTCATGGGCATAACCGTCGCTCTTTGATCGGGCTGTCTCGCCGCGCTTGTCGCGGGTGCGATTGCCCGCGAGGAAGCCGCGCGCCATCGGGCTCCACGGGATGACGCCGATGCCTTCCGCCCGGCACAGCGGCATCATCTCGCGCTCCTCTTCGCGGTAGATCAGATTGTAATGATTCTGCATCGAGACGAAGCGTGTCCAACCATGACGGTCGGCGAGGTAGAGTGACTTCGAGAACTGCCAGGCATACATGCTCGACGCGCCGATGTAACGGGCCTTGCCCGCCTTGACTACATCGTGCAACGCTTCGAGCGTTTCTTCGATGGGCGTCGTTTCGTCCCAGCGGTGAATCTGATACAAGTCCACGTAATCCATGCCCAGCCGCCGCAGTGAATCGTCAATGGAATGCATGATGTGCTTGCGCGACAGGCCGCGTTCGTTGGGGCCTTTACCTGCGGCAAAGAAGACTTTGCTAGCGACGACGACTTCCTCGCGCCGGGCGAAATCCTTCAGCGCGCGCCCGGTGATTTCTTCGCTGACGCCAATCGAATAGGAGTTGGCGGTGTCGAAGAAGTTGATCCCGGACTCCAGCGCCCGCTTATAGAACGGGCGCGCCTCTTCCTCCGGCAGTACCCAGTCGCGCCACTCGCGCGAGCCGTAACTCATCGTGCCGAGGCAGATGCGCGAGACTTTGAGGCCGGTGCGTCCTAAGTTGGCGTACTCCATTACTCCAATCCCTTCTTGACTGCTTTCGACCACGACTCGGCGGTGGGGTCAATGATGACGAGCCCGCCATCCACGAACAGCGTCGCGCCGGTGACGAACGAGGCGTCGTCGGACGCGAGAAATAGCACGGCGTTAGCAACCTCGTCGGTCGTGCCCATCCGGCCCAACAGCGAGGCCGTTTTCTCCCACGCCGTCTGCGCCGGATCGTCCAGGTCGGGCAGTGTCTCGTAAGTCTTGATCCAGCCGGGGGAGATGGCATTCACGCGGATGCCCAACGGCGCGAAATCTACGGCCATACTGCGAGTGAGTCCTTCGACGCCGGCCTTCGACGCGGAGTACAGGCCGTAGTTGCCGTGCCACGAAGCGGTCGAGGAGATGTTGACAATCGCGCCGCCGGTGCGCCGCATGATGGGGAGAGCATACGAGGTGACGAGATACGCGCTGGCGAAATTGTCGCCAATCATAAGATCGAATTTTTCTTTCGGCGTGGCGTCGTTAGCGATCAGCCCGCCGCCGCCCGCGCAGTTGATAAGGACGTGGAGCGCGCCGTAAGTCGCGTCCACCTCGCGCATCAGCGCTTCGATCTTCGCCGCGTCTTTCAATTCGACCGAGAAGAACGCCGCCCGGCCGCCGCGCGCCGCGATCCCCTTCACCGCCGCTCCGCCTTTCGCCGGATCGCGGGCGACGATCACCACCGTCGCGCCGGCGTCCACGAGTCGGTTGGATACCGCGAGGCCGATGCCGGAAGTGCCGCCGGTGACGAGTGCGATGCGATCCTTGAAGTTCATGTCTCACCTCTTTAGGCGTCGCACAGTGGGAGAGGCGGAATATCACGAATGACACGAATGAACGAATGGCACGAATGTCTCTATTCGTGTTATTCGTCTATTCGTGCAATTCGTGATGAAAAAGGTCTCAGCACTTCCGCAAGCGCGTAACACCTGACTGCGGTTGACTCTGCCCTGTGCCTGTAATATACTCGCCGCCATTCCATCGCGACCTCCGACCAGTTTAGACCGTTCTCGCCTCTTGTCAAATGCCGCCAACTCTAAAACGAAAACTCTCACAGGGCCAATTCGCCATCGGCACGTGGGTGACTTTTGCCGATCCAGCCTGCATGGAAATTCTCAGTGCGGCCGGATTCGACTTTTTGCTGATTGACGCCGAGCACGCGCTGATCGGCCCCGAGACACTGCGCGACCTGCTCATCGCCGGAAAGGATTCGCCCGCCTCGCTGATCGTCCGCGTGCCGTGGAACGATCCGGTGCGGATCAAGATCGTCCTCGACCTCGGCGCGGACGGGATCATGGCCCCGATGGTCAACAGCGCCGACGAAGCGCGTCTGGCCGTCGCCGCCTGCAAGTATCCGCCGGAGGGCATTCGCAGTGTCGGCGCGTGGCGTCCCTCGCGCTACTATCTGGACGGCGACGACTACGTGCGGCGGGCGAACGCCGAGACGACGGTGATCGTTCAGATCGAGCACAGACGCGCGGTCGAGGCGTTGGACGAAATTCTGAAAGTCCCCGGCATCGACGCCTTCTTCATCGGCCCCGCCGATCTGTCGGCATCACTCAATCATCTCGCGGACAGCGGCCACCCCGACGTGCAGGCGACCATCGAGCGCATCTTCGCCGCGTGCCGGTCGGCGGGCGTCGCCTTCGGCATGGACGGCGACGATCCAAAGCGACTGGCCGGACTCGGCGCGCGATTGTTCACGGCCGGCATTGACACGTGGTTCCTCGCCAACGGCGCGATGACCGCCGCCGCCGAGGTCCGCGCTGCGCTGGGCCTGTGATGATCTCACCCGACGCCTCGCTCATTCAGGCCGCCGATCTCAAGGATTGGGTCACGCGCGTTTTCGTGCGCGCCTCTCTGCCCAACGATGACGCCGCCGTCGCCGCCGACGTTTTGGTGACCGCGAACTTGCGCGGCATCGACTCGCACGGCGTTCTGCAACTCCCGATCAAAACGCGGCGCGTGATCAGCGGCATCGTCAACACCCGGCCCAAGTTGCGTGTCGAGCGCGACAGCCCGTCGGCGATGTTGGTGGACGGCGACAACGGGCTGGGCATGGTCGTCGGCGAGTGGGCGATGGTTTGGGCTATCGAGCGCGCGCTCGAAGGCGGGGCCGCCGTCGTCGGCGTGCGACGCAGTAACCACTTCGGCATGTCGGCCTACTACGCGATGATGGCCTCCGCCGCCGACCTGATCGGCATCGCCGCGACGAACGCCAGCGCGACGATGGCGCCGTGGGGCAGCGTGACGCCGTATCTCGGAACGAACCCGCTGGCCTTCGCCGTGCCCGGCGGCATTGACGGCGGCATCGTGCTCGACATGGCGACGAGTCAGGTGGCGTGGGGCAAGGTGGAACTCGCGGCGCGCGCGGGCAAAAAGATTCCGCTCAACTGGGCGACCGACAGCGCGGGCCGCCCGACCGACGATCCGGACGAGGCGATGAAGGGCATGATGCTGCCGCTCGGCGGCTACAAGGGCTACGGTCTGGCGTTCATCGTCGAAACACTGTGCGGCGTGATGACCGGCGCGGCCTTCGGCCTGCGGGTCGGAGACTTCTACGCTCACCCTGACCGCGAGGAAAACGCCGGCCACTCCTTCATCGCGATTGACCCCGCGCGCTTCATGCCGCTGGAACATTTCAAAATGCGAATGGCGCAGATGGTCGAGGAGATCCACGCCTGCCGACCCGCCGAGGGCGTGGATCGCATTTACCTGCCGGGCGAGATCGAAATGGAAACGGCGGCGCGGCGGCGGCGCGAGGGCATTCCGTTGCCTCCCGATGTTGTGAGTGAATTGAGGCGTTTGGGCGAGGAAGTCCGCGTGCCGTTTCCGGATTCTTAAACCGCGAAGGCGCGAAGAGCGCAAAGATTCTCTCGCTTTTCTTCGCGTCCGCCCGCCCCGCCACTCTAAGCGGGGTTGCGTCTTCGCGGTGAGATACAGATGAAACCTAAAGTCGTTCACGCCGACGCACCCAGCGATGCGGCACTGCCGGTTGAACGCGCTGTGATCGAGCAAGCGGGCGCGGAATTGATCTGCGGCGCGGCGGCGCATTCCGACGAAGT
>JACQED010000120.1 GCA_016200785.1 Chloroflexota bacterium | reverse complement strand
CGGTACTTCCTCGATTCCGACCGCCCGAAGTCGATCGGCAAGGTCCGTGCGTGGTACGGCAGCTTCGCCCTCCTCGCCCTCATCTTCGCCATGGGCAAGAACACTCCGATCTTCCCGTTTCTATACCGGCACGTTCCGACCTTCAATCTCTTTCAGGCCCCGGCGCGAATGACGATCGGCTACGTGCTCGCCGTCGCTCTGCTGGCCGGCATCGGCGCGGATGCGTGGGCCAAGCCGGAGGGCGGATGGCTGTATTGGACTCGCCTCGGCGTCGCAGGCGGATTGGCGATCGTCATCGCGTCGGGCGCGGGCGCGTTCCTCCTGCCCCGCCCTATTGCGACGCCCGGAGGAGTCAATCCCGCGCTGCTCGTATTTCAGACGTTCCCGCGCGCGGCGGGGATCGCCGGCGTCCTCACGATGATCTCGTTCGGACTATCGCTCTCCCGGCCAGCCAACGTTGGGTGGCGATGGGAGTCGACGGCCGTCGCCTTCGTCGCGCTCGATCTCATGGCGGCGGGCTACAGCCTCACCCCCACAATCGAAGCCGGTCTGTATCGCCAGCCCACGAGCATCGGCGCGCCGCTCCGCGATTTCCTCGCCGGCGGCCGCCTGTTTCAATTCGCCGACGATGAGTATCGCGCGAAGTACAAACGCTTCTTCCGATTCGACACCTTCGGCTTCAGGAGCACGACGAATGGATGCAAGTGCGCGAGGCGCTGGTGCCGAATGTCGCTTCGATGGAAGGCATCGCCTCAGCCAGTAACTTCGATCCGCTGATCCCGGCGCGACAGTCAAAGTTGCTCAATGCGCTGGAGGCTTCAACGCCGCCGCAAACCTGGACACTGCTGGAAATGATGGGCGTCCGCGCCGTGGTGAGCGCCGATCGGATTGCCGGCCTCACGCGATGGGGCGGCGGAGATGAATTCGCAATATATGCAATGCCGCGCCAGCCCGCCCGAATACGCATACTGTATCTCATACAGGCCGCCGACGGCCCGCAGCAAGCGCTTGAATTCGTCACCGCGCCCGGCTTCGATCCCGAGTCGACCGCCGTCGTCGAATCGTCCGAACTCGCGTTCCGCTCACGGCCCAGGTCGATCGTGTGCCGCTCGGGGCTGTTCGACCGATTCTCTCGTAGATACAACGATGCCAACATCGGCGCTGTCATCGTTTCCGGCGAGACCGTTTGCCAGTATTACCTCGACTCGGCCTACGGCGCGCTGACTCGGCCAGCCACGGCGTTGGCTGCTCTGCCGCAAGCCGGCGCGTTTGCTATCGCCTCGCCGGGCCGCGAGGACATGCTCGGCCCATTCGAGGCGCTCGGCTCGTCTCCGCCCGGCCAGCCGATCCTCTTGACCGAGTCTTCTACCCACATTACAATCGCCGCCCCGATGGAGTTTTCGGGATACGTGGTGCTGGCCGACACGTATTATCCCGGCTGGCGCGCTTACCTGGACGGCCAGCCTGCGCCGCTCGTCCCGGCCGACTTTGCGTTTCGCGGAGTGTTCGTCCCGATCGGTCAGCACATGGTCGAGTTTCGATACGAGCCCGCCTCTTTCCGCTTTGGGGCGATCTTGAGCGCTGCCGCCTTCCTGATCTTCAGTTCACTGTCCCTTTGGGTTTTGTGGAAACGCGATCGTTGAGTAGAGTGATTCGGCCCTGGGCCGTCACGCTAATCTTCCTGCTGGCCTACGTTGGAATCATCCTCGCCCGGCACAACGGCGACCCCATGAGTCTGGTGCTCGTCGGGTCGCGCTTTGCGGGCGAAACTCCGGGCGTGACGCCGGTCGGCCCATCAGGCTACGATGGACAATTCGCGTATTACATCGCGCTCGATCCTGTCCATCCCGCCGGGCGACTCGACGTTCCGGCCTATCGCTACCAACGCATTCTCTATCCGCTGTTGGCGCGCGCGCTGTCGCTCGGCTTGCCGGCTCTTCTGCCGTGGGCGATGCTCGTCGTCAACCTCGCGGCGCAGGCGGCCGGCACGGCGATCCTCGAAGCGCTATTGATCGACGCCGGTGTGAGCCGCTGGTACGCGCTCGCTTATGGACTGTGGGCCGGCCTGGCCTTCGCCGTGCGACTCGATCTCAACGAGCCGCTGTCATACGGCCTCGTCGCCGCCGCGTATCTCGCGCAACGGCGAAACCATCCGTGGTGGACAGCGGGATGGTTGACGCTGGCTGTTCTCGCAAAGGAAACCGCGCTCATCTTCGTTGTCGCGCAGATCGCCTTCAGCCTTTTCAACCGGGATCGCCGCAACCTCGCCGCGCTCGGCTTGTTGACTCTCGCGCCCCTCGCCGCGTTTCAGTTCTACTTATATTCGCGCTTTGGATCGCTCGGACTGACGACCGGCGGCGACATGGCGACGTCCTTTGAGATCGTGCCCTTTATGGGCGTGTGGCGAATCGGAACGGTGAGGCCGGCGGCGTTGCTCCTCTTTCTCGTCTTCCTCGCGCCGCTCGTCATGTTGCCATCGGTGTGGGGGATGTTCACCTCGATCCGCCGCCTTCTGGCGCGCGACTTTCACCCGTATGTCTTCGCCCTCGCCGCGAACGCCGGCCTGATCCCCTTCACCCCGTTCTCGACTTTTCGCGAACCGTTGGCTATTCTGCGCTTCGCCACCGGGCTGGTGATGGCGACACTCCTTTTCGGCGCTTACCGTCGATCGCGGCGAACAATGCTCTATTCACAACTCTGGCTGGCCGCGCTCGTCTTTCTGGTGAAGGAGTGAATTGACCACCGCCGTCATTGTCCCCACCTACAACGAAGCGGACAATCTGCCTCAACTCGCCGCCGAACTTCTGAACCTCCCGTGCGACTTGAGTGTAATAGTCGTTGACGACGCCTCGCCCGACGGCACCGGCGTGCTCGCCGACAGCCTCGCGACCGAACATCCGGGCCGGGTGTGTGTCGTCCACCGCGCGGGCAAACTCGGCCTCGGCACGGCGTACATCGCCGGCTTCCGCCGCGCCGTCGAACTCGGCGCCGATCGAGTGATGACGATGGACGCCGATTTCTCGCACCATCCACGCTACATTCCCGACATTATCGCGCTCAGCCAATCGTGCGACGTGGTGATCGGATCGCGCTACGTGCCGGGCGGCGGAGCGCGAAACTGCACATTGGCGCGGCAACTGTTGAGTCAGGGGGCAAACACCTTCGCGCGCACGCTGCTTGGCCTTCAGGCCCACGACACGACTGCCGGCTTCCGGCTCTACCGGCGCGAAGTGCTCGAGTCCATCCCGCTCGACACCATT
>JACQED010000119.1 GCA_016200785.1 Chloroflexota bacterium | reverse complement strand
TGTGGATCGAGATCGTTGGCGGCGTTCTATTGATTGTAGGGGCGGTCGCCAATCTGACCACGGGCGGCGATGTATTGCAGCGGCTCTTCTTCTGGAGCCACGAGATCAGGTCTTTCTCCGATGACCCTGAATTTGCCATCACAGCGATGTACGATCGGTTTGGCCGAACCCTGACGCCGGGCAGCCGGTTCAGTTATCGGTTTGGCGTGCCGCTTTCAGCGCGCGGTGTAACCGATCTGGCCGACACGGAACGGGTCTGGGCGGTGATGTGGGATGAGTATGGCAACTACTATCTCCAGTATCCGCCAGTAAGTATTCGTGGCCGCCACTGGAATGCCGTCAGCCTGCACCCGCTGAAAGGGATCATCGAGATCGTGTTCGTCAAAGTCGATCAGGCTGGCGACGCAAGCCTAACACAGCAAGCCGGAGTCAGTCAGCCCTCGGGGGATTGGCGGCTTGCCGCGCTGCCGCCGAACTCGGAGGTAGTTGCCTACGTGGAACTCAGATGAGCCTCACGGTTACGGCATATAGCGTAAGGAGGAATTATGTGCTTGGGCATCCCCGGCAAAGTCACGGAACTCTACCAGGCCAACGGAATGAAAATGGGCAAGGTGGACTTCGGCGGCGTGGTGAAGGAAGCCTGCCTCGAATACCTGCCCGACATTCAGATCGGCGACTACACCATCATCCACGTCGGCTTCGGCATCAGCCAGTTGGATGAAGAAGAGGCTCAGCGTACGCTGGAGTTGCTGAGGGAGATGGATATGCTGGCGGGCGAACTTCCAGAAATGGCTGAAACATGAAGTATATTGACGAATACCGCGACGAAGCCATCACCCGCCATCTCATTGACGAGATACGCCGCACCGTCACTCGCCCGTGGAAACTGATGGAAGTCTGTGGCGGGCAGACACACTCGATCCTCAAGAGCGGGCTCGACCAATTGCTTCCGCCGGAAATCGATCTCGTCCACGGCCCGGGCTGCCCGGTGTGCGTGACGCCGCTCGAATTGATCGACAAGGCCATTGCCCTCGCCTCCCGGCTCGACGTGATCTTCGTCTCGTACGGCGACATGCTCCGCGTGCCCGGCTCCGAGCGCGATCTGTTTAGCGTCAGGGCTTCCGGCGGAAGCGTCCGGGTGGTGTATTCGCCGCTCGACGCGCTCAAGATCGCCCGCGAGAATCCGGACAAGACGGTGGTCTTTTTCGGAATCGGCTTTGAGACGACGGCGCCGGCAAACGCCATGGCGGTGGCGCAAGCCAAAACACAGGGCCTCACGAACTTCGCCATGCTCGTCTCGCACGTCACCGTCCCGCCCGCCCTCTCGGCCCTGATGGAATCGCCCGACGTTCGTGTCAACGGTTTCCTCGCCGCCGGGCACGTCTGCACGGTGATGGGCTACTGGGAATACGAGGCGCTGGCGAGGAAGTACAACGTGCCGGTGGTCGTGATGGGCTTCGAGCCGGTGGATGTTGTGCGCGCGATATTGATGTGCGTGAAGCAATTAGAAGAGGGCCGGGCCGAAGTCGAAAACGCTTACGCCCGCTCGGTGCGGCGAGAGGGCAATGCGCCAGCTCAGGCCATCATCAACGAAGTGTTTGAGCCGTGCGACCGCCAGTGGCGCGGCATCGGCGTTATCCCGCAGAGCGGCTATCGGCTCCGCCAGGCTTACGCCGAATACGACGCCGAGCGGCGCTTCCCGGAAGTTCAGGCAATCGCGACCAGAGAATCGAGTCTGTGCATGAGTGGGCTGGTCTTGCAAGGCCTCAAGAAGCCGAACCAGTGCCCGGCCTTTGGAAAGGAATGCACGCCGCAATCGCCGCTCGGCGCGACGATGGTGTCCTCCGAGGGCGCGTGCGCCGCGTATTATCGTTATGCCCGCTTCGCGGAACTTCAAACTCCAAAAGATCCAACTCCAAAGGCGCTAACGCCAAATTCGGAACAGTCTCCGGCCTGATTTGGAATTTGAAGTTTGAAGTTTGGAATTTGAAGTTTGAGTTTTGGAGTTTGAACTTTGAACCTTTGGACTTGTCCCCTACCCCTCCGCCATTACCCCACCGTCGTCATGGGCCACGGCAGTGGCGGCCGGATGATGTCCGACCTCATCCAACACCTCTTCGCGCCGCTGTTTGACAATGACCTCCTGGCTCAACTGGGCGACTCGACCATCATTGACCTGCGGCAGATAGCGGATGGCAGATCGCACGCAATCAGCAATCAGCAATCGGCAATCAGCAATCTGCGATTGGCCTTCACCACCGACTCCTTCGTCGTCAGCCCGCTCATCTTCCCCGGCGGCGACATCGGCGAGCTGGCCGTCAACGGCACGGTCAACGACCTGGCGATGAGCGGCGCCCGCCCGCTGTTCCTGAGCGCCGCATTCATTCTGGAAGAAGGTCTGCCGATGGAGACCCTCGGGCAGATTGCGAGTTCGGTCGCCGCCGCGTGCCGCGAGGCCGGGGTGCAGCTGGTCGCCGGTGACACCAAAGTCGTCAACAAAGGCCATGGGGACGGCTTGTACATCAACACATCCGGCATCGGCGTGATACCTCCCGGCGTCGAGATCGCCGCCAAGCGCGCCCGACCGGGTGATGTCGTGATCGTCAGCGGCACGATGGGCGATCATGGGATGGCGATCATGTCGGTGCGTGAAGGACTGGAATTTGAGACGCAGATTGAAAGCGACACCGCGCCGTTGAATGGACTGGTGGAAACGCTGCTGGCCGCCGTGCCTCCGGGCGAACACTCCGACTCGCCCCTGCATTGCCTGCGCGACGCGACGCGGGGTGGATTAGCGGCGGTTCTCAACGAGTTGGCGACTGCCTCGCGCGTCGGCATCGAGTTTGGCGAAAGGCAAGTGCCGGTGCGCCGGGAAGTCAATGCGGCGTGCGAAATGCTCGGCCTCGATCCGCTCTACGTCGCCAACGAGGGGAAACTCGTCGCCATCGTTCCCGGCCCGTCGGCGGACGCAGTTCTCGCGGCGATGCGCGCGCACCCATTGGGCCGCGAGGCAACGCAGATCGGTCAGGTGGTCGCGGCTCATCCGGGGCTGGTCGTCGCCCGCACCGGCATTGGCGGATCGCGTGTTGTGGATTTGCCCGCCGGGGAACTCTTGCCGAGGATTTGCTAAGGCGCGGTCGAAGGTCGCGGCAGCCCTTGCTCCATGAATTGCCTGCCCACCGGATCGCCAAAATAGCGCAGGTACAGCACGAGGCGCGCCCGGTCGGTCGCCGAGAGCGTATCTCGGTATCCGGGCATCGCGGTTCGTGGTACGCCATCGGCGATCACGGCGAACAGCCGCTCGCCTGATTGCTTGTGCATCCAGGCCACGTCGGTGAAATCGCGCGGCTCCGGTCTCAGCAACGGCCCCACAACGCCGATCCCATTTCCCCCTTCGCCGTGACAACCGGCACACTGCGCCAGATACAGCCCGCGCCCCTCACGATAGTTGTCCAGCGTATCGTCAATGGCCGGCACGGCCTCGGGTGTGCTCGCCGTTTCCGGCCATTGACTCTGCGATTGCAAAAAGGCGATCAGCGCCCGGAGGTCCTCCGGCGGCAGATCGGCAAACGACGGCATGGCCGACCCGGCGACGACCGCCGACGGATGGACGAGATGCGCCAAATGCCAATCGTCCGTCCGCCGTCCGCCTGCCTCTCTCAGGTCAGGGCCACTGTGCGCCAGATCGAAGGAGGTGGACTGAAGGCCGAAGCCGAGTTCTTCATCCTTCATCCTTCTTCCGTCTTCCTTTTCCATTGTGTGGCAGAAGAAACAGCGCTCGCGCCGGAAGACCGCTGCGCCTCGGGCCGTGAGGGAGTCGCCGGCCGGCGAGGCCGGGCGGGCCGACACGCCGATCCACGCGCCGGCGGCCAGGAATGCTCCGGCAAATCCTGCCAGGATTACTTCGCGCCACGACCAGTTTGATACTTGGTGCCTCATTTCGCTTTCAAAACAGTTCCGACACCAACTCCATCAAATCCACGATCTTCAAGTCCGTGACCATCCCGCCCAGGGCGAGATGCATCCGCTCGAAGCACGCCGGGCAATCAATGACCAGCGTATCCGCGCCCACGGCCTCGGCATCTGCCATCAGCCGCCGGGCCATGTCCACCGACAGCCCCGGGTTACAGCGCCGCAAACCGCCGCCCGCGCCGCAACACTTCGAAAGTTCTCGGCAGTCGGCCATCTCCACAAAGTCCACGTTCGGGATTTGCGCGATGACGGCCCGCGGTTCGTCAATCACCCGCACTCCCCGGCTCAGGTAGCACGGGTCGTGGTACGTCAATCGGTCGGGGATACTCTTCGTCAACTTGAACTTGCCGGCGGCGATCATCTCGGCGATGAATTGAGTCGTGTGGACGATCTCGAACGGCAACTCGGCCCCGTAGAACTCCGGCCAGCGTTCGCGCAACATGAAAGTACAGCACGGGCACGAGACGAGCAGTTTCTTCACACCGCGCGCCACAAACCCCTCGACGTTGTGCCGGACGATCTCGGCCACCTGCTCATTGTCGCCGATGATGAAGAGTGGAAAGCCACAGCACCACTCGTCGTCGAAGAGCGTGAACGGCGCGCCGACCGACGCGAACGCCCGGACGGCCCCGATGACCATCGGCTGCGCCACGTAGGCCCCGGAACAGCCGACGTAAAAACCGATTTCCGCTCGTTCGGCCACTTCGATCTCCGGTGGCAGCCAGGCAAAACGTTCGGCGTGTAGCCGGCCGTAGGGGTTGTGATGCTCGGCGGTCAGCGGCCCGGTTTGATCTTGCGCGCCCATCGGGCCGACGCCCAGTTCGACGAGCTTCTCGCGCATAGCCGGCCAGAGTTGCTGGGTGTTGATACCGACCTCGCACACCTCGCCGCACCGCCCGCAAGTGGTGCAGGTGTAAAGCGCATCCTTCAGTTTTTCGAGCAGGCCGTTTTCCACCGACGGCGGCCCGGCCACGCTCGACAGCAGGCCGTGCCGCGACCGGATCAAATCGCCGTAGATGCGAATCTTTTCCGGTGTCGTCAGACTCTCGTCGCCGGTCACGTCGAGCACGGGGCACCAGTTCAGGCACTCGTTACACCGTGTGCAGGCGTCGAACGCGATGAGTTGGAGCGGCGTCAGGTTGTCGGCCAGCGAGATGTCCAGGCGTGTTTTCATTGCGAGTCTCTGGCCCTCACCCCTTCGACTTCGCTCAGGGCAGGCCCCGACCCGCGCCCCCTCTCCCGTCGCGGGATGTTCCGCGACAGGAGAGGGGGTTGGGGGGCTGCTTGCGCCCCGCTCGGCGGGGTGAGGGCCGCGAACGTCGTGATCTGCGACGCGACGAGATGGAACAATTTCGAGAACGGCAAATACGCCAACAGACTCAAGCCAAACCCGGCGTGCGCGAAATACATCGCCAGATACAGCCGCTCCCAGACCTCCGGCGGCAAGGCGAGTGAATTCAGCGCGGCGCCCAGCGCCGCGCCGATCGGCCAGCGCAGTGCGGCCTCCCATCCCGGTCCGGCCAGCCGCAATCCCTCCATCACTAGTCCCGAAAACACGGCCAGCGCGAACAGAATCAACAGCCCACCATCGGCGCTAACCGAAATCCAGCGTTTCGGTGGAAACAGGTAGCGCCGCCCGAGCGCCGCCAGCAGGCCGAGCAGGATGATCGTTCCGGCAACGTCGAGCGCGGTCGAGGCCCATCGGTCGAGCGCGGCGGGCATCGCGCGGTTCGCCGCGTAGAATCCAGCCGAGAGGATCACGGCGCCGATCAGCGCCAGCGATCCCCACACGAATGCCATTACCATCCAGCCGCGCCACCGACTGCGCGCGAACACTCGCCGGGCGAAAAGACAATCGGCCGAGAAGAACTTGCTCAGGCTCAACCAGATCAGATGGCCGAGACCGGCATCGGACAGCGGCCCGCGTCTGCCCCTTCGCCCCAACCCCCACAGCCGCACTCGCGCCCACATTCCGCCGACCGCCAATAGCAGCGCCAGCACCGCGGCGGCGTAGAAGGGCGCGCGCCAGGGCAGGGGGATGACGGTAAAACTCTGGAAGAGGGATTGCATGATTGGGCCTATTTCAATGTCACCAAGTAATCCACCAACGCCTTCACCTGCGCCTCACTCAGATCGTAGGCCGGCATTTGCCCGTCGGGAAAGGCGCGCGCCGGATCGGTGAGCAAATCGCGCAGCCACGCCGCCTCGCGCCCGCGCCCGATGTGAGTCAAATCCGGGCCGACCTCGCCTCCCTTCAACCCAACCCGATGGCAAACCGAACAATCCAATCCCTCGAACAGCCGCCGTCCATCGTATCCGGGCGCGATCGCCTCGTAGGAGCGCCTTGTAGGCGCGATGTTTCCCGGCGCGATGTTTTCCGACGCGATGTCGCCGGGCGCGATGTTTTCCGACGCGATGTCGCCGGGCGCGATGTTGCCCGGCGCGATGTTTTCCGACACGATGTCGCCGGGCGCGATGTCGCTGGTCACGGCCTCGTTCGGCGCGGGCGTTCCGGCCAACGCGGGTTCAGCAACCAGATACATCACGTCCGTCACGCGCTCGCCCGGTCCGAGTCGGGTGAGCAGGTAAGCCGCGATCGCGGTGGCCTCTCCCCGGCGCAGGCCGAAGTCCGGCATCGTCGAACCCGGCGAGAGTGCGTCTGGCCGGAGCAAATGCGCGTATATCTCCACCCAATTGCGCTGTGAGGCCACGGCGCTCAAATCCGGGCCGATGCTCCCGCCGACTCCATCCAATTGATGACAGCGCAGGCATTTGTACTCGTTGATCAACTTGATCCCCTCGGCGACGACCGCCGTGTCGGAGGGCGGGAGCGTATCTGAACCATGGCAGGCGTAGCACGCCGACGGAAGCAAAGCGTCAGGGATCAGCCGCCCGTGCTGGCCGGGCATCTCGCCGTGCGCCTCGGCAGTCGTCACCGCTCTCCCTTCGCCGCCGTGACAAATCGCACAACCGTATTCCTCCGGTGGGTGCGAGTCGAGAAGTGCCGGGTGTGTGGTGAACGGAAGGGGGGCATCGGCCATCTTCGGATTGGTTGCTCCCAGATGGCAGGTCGCGCATCGATCTACTCGATTCAGCGCGGCGATTTCAATCTGCCGGATTTCGAGACGCGACTCCGTCGCGGCTTCGTTCGCCGGCCGATCGGCGGCGAGGCGAATGTACTCGCGCTGATAGCGTGCCCACCCTGGCCGACTCTCGAACCAGCCCAGACCGGCCAACGCTCCGGCCAGAATCAGGCTGAGGACGAGCGCGATCCACTGCCACCGAATCAACACTCGCTACCCCGGTCCCGGCCACGGTTGCCCCGGCCAATAGAAAACCCAGTTCGGCCCGCGAGCGAACGCGCCGATGAACGTGAACGCCAGCCAGGCGATCACCACCGCCGATGCCAACGCGATGACACCGCGCCGCTCGGGCGCGAACCACCGACCCGCCCCGCGAGGATCGCGATCGACGTAGGGCAACAACACGCCGACGACGAGCACGGCGATCGGCACGACAACGCCGCCCCAGGCCGCCGAGTAACTCACGAGTTCCTGCAAGCCGATGAAGTACCAGGGCGCCTTGGACGGATTCGGCGGATGATCGGCGTTAGCCAGCGCGTCGAGGCGGCCTGGAAAGGCGATCGCGATACCGAGGCTGACGAGCAGGACGGCCAGGAAAACCGCGATCTCGATCCAGAGAAGAAGCGGGTAGGCCGTGATCGGTTCCTCTGAAATTCCGGCGGGAGTCGAGGCTTTAGCCGGACTTCGCCGACCCGGCTGAAGCCTCGACTCCGCGCGTGGGGCATTTGATGCGCGCGCTCCCCCGGTGTGATCTTGCGCCGCCAACCCGCCATCTTTCCGTGTGCGCCAGATGTGGTAGCCAATCAGGCCGAACGTGATCGCCGGCAGGAAAAAGACGTGCAGGACGTAGAAGCGCAAGAGCGCCTCCTGGCCCACACTCCGGTCGCCGAGCAGCAGTTCGCGCACCGGTTCGCCGAACAGCGGGTAATAACTCAATATGCCGGTACTCACCGTGATCGCCCAATACGCTAGTTGATCCCAGGGCAACAGGTAGCCGGTGAAACTGAGCGCCAGCGTCAGCGTGAGCAGAGCGAGGCCGACCAGCCAGTTGAACTCGCGCGGCGGCTTGTAGGCCGCGGTGTAGAACGCGCGCAGCGCGTGCAGAAAGACCGCAACGACCATGCCCTCGGCGGCGACTCGGTGCAGGTCGCGCGTCACCCGCCCCAAGCGGACGACGTAGATCAAATCCTGCATTCGCTCGTAGGCTTCCGGCACGGCTGGCACGTAGTAGAACATCAGCAGAACGCCGGTGACGACGAGAATGATGAAGAACGAAGCCGTGATCAGTCCGAGGCCCAGCGTCGTCGTCGGGCGCAGGCTGATGGGCGACACCCGATTGGGATGAACGTGCAGGAAGAGATTGTCGATCATCCGCAGCGGATGGCGGCGCGGACGGTGCGTGTGCGGCTCGCGGTGGAATGAGTCCCAAACGCGCGCGGGGATATCGAGGAATGTTCTCATCGCCGGTTCACTGCCAACACGCCAACCAGTCCAGCGCCGGGCCGTGCCGCACGGCGATTGTGGTCAATGATTTCTCGTCGGCCCGCACGATCTGCGCGTCGCCGCCCGACTGGATGGCTACCAGCCAACTCCCGTCCGGGCACGCGGCCAGATGACTGAGTTCACTTGCACCCGTTGACAACAGAACTCGCTCGCCGCCCCCGTCGGCGGCGGGCGACCACACAACCGCCGAGCGATAGGCGGAAATTGCGCGATCGGCGTCCCATTTGCCGACGAGTGCGGCCAGGCCGTCGGACGTCCATTCCAGCCCGGCCACCGTCTGCCGGGCGACGGATGGGCCAATCACCGCCTGATGTCCGTCGCGCAAATCGAGGATGCGAATGATGTTGGCCGGCGGCTCGCCGGCGCCGTAGCCGGCCGGCAATGCCGACAGATCCGAGACGGGCAAGGCCAGGCGGTCACCTTCCGGCGAGAACTGCGGCAGGCCGACGAAATCCTCTTCGACCGCGATCTGCCGCACCTCGCTCCCATCGGGCCGCGACGCCCACAGCCCGCGATGCTGATCGGTGAACGGGATCAGACCGCGAAAGAGAATCATCTGCGGCGACCAGCCGATCGGGGATAGCGCAATCTCGCCCAGTCCCGTTTGGTCGAGGAGCACTTTCTTCGCTCCGCTGGCCAGGTTGACGACGACTACCCGCCACGGGAGTCGCGCCGCAACGACGCGCGTGTCCGCTTCAAGATATGCCAGCCGTGCGCCGGCCGGGTCCAGGGCAAAGCCGAAGATGGCATTTCCCGCTTCCGGCGGAATCGTCCAGCCGCCGCCGCGGCTGAGATCGCGCGCCTCGATGTAGTTCTCGGCTGGGCTGAGGCCGGGCAGGGCGAGGTAAGCCAGGACGCCGGCGCGCAGAGTCGGTGTGTGTTCGTCGAGGACGATCGGGCCGGCGATCGGTTCGATCCCTCCTTCGGCAGTGAAGGCGGCAACGGTCGTTTGAGCGGCCTCGGTCAGCGCGGCCAGGCCGATTGTGTCGTGAGGCAGGTCAGCGACGGGTGAGGCCAGCCGCGAGGCGGGCCGAAGAGTCGGCTCGGACGGCGGCGCTTCAGCCGGTGCGGGCCGTCCGCTCTCATGCGAAAGGATCGAAGAACTGATCGCGCGGCACGATCTGTCGTGTGTCCACCATCAATTCGCCTTCCGGCGACGAATACAGCCGAAAAGCGGGCAGGGGGCGGGGCGCAGGCCCGGCGAAGTTAACGCCGGTCAGGTCGAACTTGCTTCCGTGACACGGGCAACTGAAGCCCCATTCCACGAGCGTCACGGTGCAGCCGAGGTGCGTGCAGACCGCTGACATTGCGCGAAAGCCTTGCGCGTCTCGCAAGATCAGCACGCGCCGGGTCTGGATCAAACGGCGGCTGCCAATGGGGTACTCGCCGGGAGAGCCTACGCTGAAGACCGACGGCGTGTGGGTGAGGGTGGGTTGAAGAAAGCGCAGGCTCTGGGCCAGTCCGGCCAGCCCGGAAGTCAAAACGCCAGCCCAGGCCGCCAACGACAGGAAATAGCGGCGCGACAGCGGCCCGCCCGCGCTGCGTGACTCGTGCGCTGTTCTCATTTCGGTCAATCTGAGCAGGGAAGGATTATCTCCAGAGGCTACAACACGGCGGGGAATTTCAAAGTGGCAGATGTCACCTTTGCCCGGTGATACGGCTCATGATTACACCCAAACCGATGACGTACATCACTATTACCTGTCCGGCAGCGCAATTACAATCAGGGTGATTGGTGGAGAATCTGCCCATGCACTGTCACGGACAAAACCCTGCCGATACCCCCGGTGGCCGGCCGGTCATCCTCATCGGCAACCCGAACGTCGGCAAGTCAGCCATCTTCGGCGCGCTCAGCGGGCGCTACGTCGAAGTCTCGAATTACCCGGGCACGACGGTCGAACTGGCGCGCGGCAAAGTCGCGATTGACGGAACGGAGACGACGCTGATCGACACGCCGGGCGTGGCGAGCCTCCTACCGCGCTCGGACGACGAGCGAGTGGCGCGCGACGTGCTGTTGAATGGATCACCGTGGGCTGTGGTGCAGGTGGCCGATGCGAAGAACCTGCGCCGTGCGCTCCTGCTCACCTTCCAACTGGCCGAACAGGAAGTCCCCTTCGTCCTCGATCTGAACATGGCCGACGAGGCCGAGGCGCTCGGCATCCGGGTGAACGCCGAACGCCTCGCGCAGATTCTTGGCGCGGATGTCGTGAAGACGGTGGCGACGCGCGGCGAGGGGATCGCTCAACTGCGCGCTCTGCTCGCCTCGCCCCGCCCGGTGACTTATCGAATCCGGTACGACGGCGCAATTGAGGAGGCGGTGGCGCGCATCGTGGAACTCCTGCCCGACACGTTAAGTGGGCGGCGGGCACTGGCGTTGACGTGGCTGGCGGGGGAAATGCTGCAGGGAACATCGCGCCTGCCCGGCGCTGCTGCGGATGGCAATGCCGGCGAGTGTATCCGCGCTATCGTCGCCGAGGCTGCCGCCAAATATGCCGAGCCTCTCGGTTACGTCATCAACCGGCAAAGACTCAAGTGCGCCGATTGCCTGGTCGCCGAAGTGTGGAGCGCGCCGGCGAAGCGCCGCGAACGATGGGCAGAGAAACTCGGGCGGCTGGCGATCCACCCGATCTGGGGTTGGCCGATCCTCGCGCTCGCGCTCGTCGGCCTATACCAGTTCGTCGGGCGATTCGGCGCAGGCGTGCTCGTCAATTGGATGGAACAAACATTATTCGGTCAGTACGTCAATCCATTCGCACTGCGGCTGGCGCAATTGATTCCGTTCGAACTCGCGCGCGAATTGCTCGTCGGCAAATACGGCCTGATCACGATGGCGCTCTCGTACGGCATCGCCATCGTCCTGCCGATTGTCTTCACGTTCTTTCTCGCGTTTAGCCTGCTCGAAGACTCCGGCTATTTGCCCCGGCTGGCGGTGATGGCGAATCGCCCATTCAAGGCGATGGGCCTGAACGGCAAGGCGGTTCTCCCAATGGTGCTGGGCCTCGGCTGTGACACGATGGCGACGCTGACGACCAGGATTCTGGAAACGCGCAAAGAACGCGTGCAGGTGACTCTCCTGTTGGCGCTGGGCGTGCCTTGCTCGGCGCAACTTGGCGTGCTTTTGGGAATGATGGCGTTTCTGTCGTGGCAGGCGGTGCTCGTGTGGCTGGGCGTCGTCGTCGCCACGTTGTTCGGCGTAGGCTGGCTGGCCGCGCGACTGCTGCCGGGCCGGTCGTCCGACTTCATCCTCGAACTTCCGCCGATACGTTTGCCGCAACTGGGCAACGTAGTGGTGAAGACGCTCGCCCGACTCGAATGGTATCTGAAGGAAGTCCTCCCGCTGTTCGTCCTCGGCACCGCCGTGCTGTTCGCGCTGGACAAAGCCGGCGCGCTTGCGTGGCTGGAGCGGCTTGGGTCGCCGGTCGTCGTCGGCTTGCTCGGCCTGCCGCCGGAGACCGCCGGCGTGTTTCTGATCGGGTTTCTGCGGCGCGACTTCGGCGCGGCGGGGCTGTTCACGCTGGCCCGCGCCGGACAACTCGACCACACGCAGATGGTCGTCAGCCTCGTCGTCATCACCCTGTTCATCCCGTGCATCGCAAATCTGCTCATGATCGCGCGGGAGCACGGCCGGCGCACGGCGTTCTGGGTGGCGGCGTTCGTGTTCCCGTTCGCGTTCGGAGTCGGCGGCGTGCTCAACCTTGTGCTCCGCGCCCTCCGAATGGGCTTTTAATCTTGTCAGACATCTTTGACCGGGTAAGCGGGACTCAACCACGAAGGACACGAATATTCGAGCGTCACAAATGTTTTCTGCTCATTTCCCAATTCGTGTTATTCGTCCATTCGTGTCATTCGTGATAAGAAGCCGCCTGCCGGAGAAAATCGCCATGACCAAGTGTGCCCTCTGCGGTTACGAGTTCGAAGAAAAGGAATTGGCCTGCCACTCGAAGTGCCCCATGAGCGAAGGTTGCGCGATCATCTGCTGTCCGAACTGCGGCTTCCAGGAGGTGGATGAGTCGAAATCCGAAGTGGCAGTATTGATCCGGCGGACGTGGCAGGCCATCACGCAGTGGCATCAGCCTGCGCAGGAGAAAACACGATGAAACCGGCAGTTACGCTCAGGGATTTGGAGCCGGGCCAATCGGCCGAAGTTGTCGAGATCGCGTCGAGCGACACGGGGAGGTTGATGAAGTTGAGCGCCTTCGGCATTGTGCCCGGCAGTCTCGTCACGCTGGAACAGCGCTACCCCGCGTGCATCGTGCGAATAGGAGAAACGCAATTATCGCTCGACGGCGAAGTGGCACAGGAGATAATCATTCGCGCGGAGTAACCGGCGAGCGCCGCTCCAGTTCGATTGTGCCCGCTGTGACGGGTTGCGCTCGAATCCTGTGACATTCCGCACTAAGCCCCCATCGTTTGTCAGCATATTCTTACCCGTAAGCATCGAATTGATTCTGCCTCTCAAGCCCGATGAACGCACCCGATTCGGCCAGTGGCCCGCCCTTACGCATTCTCTCCGTTACACAAGGCCAGTGGGGCGAGAGAATTGCCGACAACGTTCATCGCTTTTGTCCTCCTTCGTGGACGGTCGCCCGCTGGTCAGCCCCGCGTGCCCTTCCTCTCCTTCTGGACGATCCCCTCGAATACCTCCCCGGCCCGATGCCGCCCACCGATCTAATCCTTGCGCTGGGCGAGACGGCCGGCGTCGCCCAACTCATCCCCGACGTGGTGAAGATGTCCGGCGCGAAATCGGTCATTGCACCGATCGACCGCAACGAGTCTCTCCCCACGGGCCTCGTCATGCAATTACGAGGCTGGCTGGCGGACATCGGCGTGAGCGTCATATTCCCGAAGCCTTTCTGCTCTCTCACAGAAACGACGTACAACCACCCGCCGATTGTAGAAACTTACGACGACCCGATCATCCGACAATTCGCCTCTCGGTTCGGCCATCCGCGATTCGGTGTCGTTGTCGGCGACGATGGAAGAGTCGCCGGCGTTCAAGTGGAGCGGGACTCGGCGTGCGGGTGCGCGCACTTCGTGGCGCAGGGCCTCGTGGGGTGCGCGGTCGATCAAGCGGAGTACGAGGCCGGGATGCTGCATCATCACTATCCCTGCCTCGCCAGCATGAACCAGGACGTGGATTACCAAGACACGTTGATGCACGTCTCCGGTCACATCCTGCGCGAGGCGGTCGCGGAGCAGATAAAGGAGCATCTTGAACCCATGCCCTATTTTCGGCCCATAAGCCGAGTTGCCGACGTAAAGATCGAAACGGGAAATGTGAAACGCGATGCGTGAGACTCCCATTCACGCATCTCCTTTCACGCTTCATGCCATCAGACAAGTCACACTCGAATCAGGAGAATCACCCATGCCCAAGATCAGCGTCAAGTCCATGAAAGCCAAAGCGAAAGCCAGGCCAAAGTCGGCGAACGGCAAAGGGGGACCCGCGGCGCTCACATCGCGCCGCAGGAAGGCAATCAGATTCACGCCGACCCGGCTCAAATTGCTTACGCCTGTGCCGAGCGATATCGAGATCGCGCAGGCCGCGAAACTCAAGCCAGTCTTGCAGATCGCCGAAGAGGTGGGGCTGAAAGCCGACGAACTTGAACTGTTCGGCAAGTACAAAGCCAAAGTCCACCTCGAAGTGCGCGAGCGATTGGCGAAGCGGCCCAACGGCAAATACATTGACGTGACCGCTATCACGCCGACGCCGCTGGGCGAGGGCAAGACGACGACGACCTGCGGTCTGTCGCAGGCGTTGGGCGCGCACCTCGGCAAGAGCGTCTTCACCTGCATCCGCCAGCCGTCGCAGGGGCCGACCTTCGGCATCAAAGGCGGCGCGGCCGGCGGCGGGTATTCGCAAATCATCCCGATGGAGGATTTCAATCTCCATCTCACCGGCGACATCCACGCCATCACCGCCGCGAACAACCTGCTGGCCGCCACAATTGACGCCCGCATGTTGCACGAGCGTGCCCAACCCGACGACGACAAACTCGGCAAGGCCCTGACACTCGACGGCCAATTCACCGACTCACAGCGCAAGCGCCTGGCGAAACTCGGCCTCGCGGCCAACTCATTGGCCGACCTTTCGACCGCAGACAAGCGCCGGATGTTCCGGCTGGATATTGACCCGGCGAGCATCACCTGGCAAAGGGTCGTGGACATCAACGACCGGCTGCTCCGCCGTATCCAGATCGGGCTGGGCGACGACGAGAAGGGCAACGAGCGCATCACCGGCTTCGACATTACTGTGGCCAGCGAGATCATGGCGATCCTCGCGCTGACAACCAGCCTGCCTGACATGCGGGAGCGGTTCAGTCGCATTGTGATCGGCACGAATACGAAGGGCGAGCCAGTCACCGCCGAGGACCTCGGCGTGGCAGGCGCGCTGACCGTGCTGATGAAGGACGCGATCATGCCCAACCTGATGCAGACGCTCGAAGGCACACCCGCCTTCGTCCATGCCGGGCCGTTCGCCAATATCGCGCACGGCAACTCGTCCATCGTCGCCGACCAGATCGCGCTCAAACTCGTCGGCCCGGACGGCTACGTCGTCACCGAGTCCGGCTTTGGCGCAGACTGCGGCATGGAAAAGTTCATGGATATCAAGTGCCGCTACTCCGGGCTGATCCCGAACGTGGTGGTGATCGTGGCCACCATCCGCGCTTTGAAGATGCACGGCGGCGGGCCGAGGGTGGTGGCCGGGCGTCCGCTGGATAAAGCCTACACCGAGGAGAATCTGCCGCTGCTCGAGACCGGCGCGGTCAATCTCGCCAAGCACATCGAGAATGCCAAGTTGTTCGGCGTGCCGGTCGTCGTCGCGGTGAACTCGTTCAAGTACGACACCGAGGCGGAAATCAGGCTGGTGCAGAAGTTGGCGGTGGAGGCCGGGGCCGAAGGCGCGTTCAAGTGCACCAACTGGATGCGCGGCGGCACGGGCGCGATTGAACTGGCCGAGGCGGTCGTGGCAGCGGCGGAAAAATCCAATCACTTCCAGTTCCTCTATCCGCTCGACATGTCGATCAAGCAAAAGATCGAGACGATCGCGACCAAGATCTACGGCGCTGACGGCGTGGATTACCTGCCGGAGGCCGAGGCCAAGATCGAGCTCTACACCCGGCTGGGTTTCGACACACTGCCGATCAACATGGCCAAGACGCACCTCAGCCTGACGCACGACCCGAACATCAAGGGACGGCCGACGGGCTGGCGGCTGCCCATCCGCGACATTCGCGCGAGTGTCGGCGCGGGCTTCCTCTACCCGCTGTGCGGCGCGATGCGCACCATGCCGGGCCTGCCCACCCGCCCGGTGTTCATGGACGTCGATCTCGATCTGAAAACCGGGAAGGTGAAGGGGTTGTTCTAGCCCTTACTTCCCTCACCCCTACCCCTCTCCCCGGGGGAGAGGGGCCGGGAGTGAGGGTCAGAGGAGACTCCGATGGCAAGAACTCGCACTAACGCACAACGCAGTATAGACCCCGCCGCGCAGCAAATGCTCATCCGCGCCGAGGAGTTGGGCCTGGCGACGGCCTTCACTCGCGCCGAGGCCATGGCCGCCTGCCCGATCGGTATCGGAAACTCGGCCGGCATCTGCTGTAAGAACTGCTTCATGGGGCCGTGCCGACTCACCAAAGAGGGACAGGTCGGCGTGTGCGGCGCGACGGTGGAAACGATCGCGGCGCGCAACCTCGCGCGGGCGGTGGCCGCCGGCTCGGCGGCGCACTCCGATCACGGGCGCGACGTGGCGTTCACGCTCCTCGCCACCGCCGAGGGCGAGGCGCAGGGTTACAAGATTCGGGACGAGACCAAACTGCGCGCCGTGGCCCGCAAGTTCGGCGTCCCGACCGAAAAGCGCAAGACCGAAGAGATCGCGAAGGATATCGCGCTGAAAGCCATCGCGCAGTTCGGCCAGCAGACCGGCGAATTGATCTATATCAAGACCGCGCCGAAGAAACGGCAGGAACTGTGGCGAAAATACGGCGTCGTCCCGCGCGGCGTTGACCGCGAGGTGGTGGACGTTCTGCACCGCACCCACATGGGCGACGATCAAGACGCGGAGCACATTCTCAAAGGCGCGATCCGTTGCGCGCTTTCAGACGGCTGGGGCGGCTCGATGATCGCCACCGACTTGTCGGACATTCTCTTCGGAACGCCCGCGCCGCGCGTGGGGCAGGTGAACCTCGGCGTGTTGAAAGACGACGAGGTCAACGTCGTCCTGCACGGCCACGAGCCGACGCTGTCCGAGATGATCGTCATGGCGGCGACCGAACCAGAGATGATCGAGTATGCCAAGAGCAAAGGCGCGAAGGGCATCAACCTCGCGGGCATTTGCTGCACCTCGAATGAGATTCTCCTGCGGCAGGGTGTGCCCTCGGCGGGCAACTTCCTGCATCAGGAACTCGCCCTGCTGACCGGCGCGGTGGAGGCGATGGTGGTGGACGTTCAGTGCATCATGCAGGCGCTCCCCAACCTCGCCGAGCACTTCCACACCAAATTCATCACCACTTCGCCGAAAGTGAAGATCACCGGCGGCCTGCACATTGAATTCGACGAGCACAAGGCGCTCGATCAGGCACGCGAGATCGTGAAGATCGCGATTGACAACTATCCCAATCGCGGCGCGATCACCATCCCGGACATCACCAACGACATCGTGCCGGGCTTCTCGCAAGAGTACATCAACTACATGCTCGGCGGCTCGTATCGCGGATCGTTCCGCCCGCTCAACGACGCGATCATATCCGGACGGATCCGGGGGGTGGCGGCCGACGTGGGGTGTAACAACCCGCGCACCACGCAGGATAAGTCGCACGAGTATCTCGTCCGCGAACTTCTCAAGAACGACGTGCTGGTAGTGCAGACCGGCTGCGGCGCGCTGGCAGCGGCGAAGTACGGCTATTCGGTCGGCGAGGCCGCGCTGGAATTCGCCGGGCCGGGCCTGCGCGAGGTGTGCGAGGCCACCGGCATGCCGCCCGTTTTGCATATGGGATCGTGCGTGGACAACACACGCATTCTCTCAGTCCTGACTCAAATGGCCGAGGAGGGCGGATTGGGCGACGACATCTCCGACATCCCCGCGGTCGGCCTCGCGCCGGAGTGGATGAGCGAAAAGGCGCTGGCCATCGGCGTTTACGCGGCGGCTTCGGGCGCTTACGTCATCTTCGGCATCGACTCGCCCGTTGGCGCTAGCGACGAAGTGGTGCGGGTGATGACCGAGACGTGGGAGAAAGTCCTCGGCGGCAAGATGGAGTTCGTCACGTCCGACGAGGAGATGCTGGCGAAGACGCTGGCGCACATTGACGCCAAACGCGCCGCGCTCGGCCTGCCCGCCCACGGCACGGTCAAGTTCGGGCGGAGCGGCGATTGGCGGATCGAGGAGTTGTTCAAGAGGGCGCCGGTGACGACCGAGGTGTTGTACGGGGGCAACGGGAGGAATTGAGAAGATTCAGGACTTGGCCGATTTGTCGTCCGGCTGTTGGGGAAGGATGGCGCTCAACTGCTCTGTAAAAGTTCAACTCGCGCTAACTGATCGAGAGCGTTGGCACAACAACGTTCCTTCGGTTCACTCGGTTGTCGTCACAGCCTGCGCGGATACGACTTCGGCGGCCGTTGAACCGCCCTCGGCTTGCCCGGCCCTCATCTCGCGGGCTACTTGACGAAGGATGTCGTTGTCGAAGTCTTCGGCCAAAGTTTCTAAACCATCCAAGACCTGCTCGAACGAGGGGCCGTATTCTATTCCGCGACGCTTGAGATGGCCCATGAACTCTTCGACACCGAGGCCGGCGATGCGACTCGCGCCGCTCAAGTTCAATCGGCCTTTGGCATAGGCGCGGCAGGCGAATTCAATTCGGTACTCGGTCAGGCCGTCCAAGACGAATTTCCTGATCAGGACATCTTCGGGGATATGGTCGGTCAGGCTGATGTGTCGAAGTATTTGAGCGTCTTCAGATGTCAACATCACCGGAATGGTCACTGGTGAGATCTTCAGAGTATCCGTGGTCATGGCCGCTCTCCCTTCGCTTGAGCGATTCGCGCGATCAGTTCGAGAGTTTTCCGCATTGCGTCCTTGTTGATGTCGGTGGCCTTGAGACGAGCAACGGCCTCAGTGTAATTTAGCCGTGCTTCGCCGTACAGCGCGGCGATGAAGTCGGCGGTGGAGACAACTTTGATCCCTTGTTCTGTGGCTCGATGGTACGGCGGGTTGTCGTCTAGGAGCAAACGATAACCATGCTCGATAGCCAGCGCAATCGCGGCATTCTCTCCCGCTTGAAACCAGTCTACGGGCTTGGCAGGCTCCTCCAAATGCAATTTGCCTGCCTCTCGCCATTCTTTGAACATCGCTCCTGCCGCCGAGGGCTGGCCGGTTGTCGAAATCGGCTGCTCGATCTCTTCTACGACCGCCGGAGGCACGCGCAGGACATAGTCGTCAGGCAAGTAATCTACGATCTGGGCGCGAAAGGCGTCTATCCAGAACGATGAGTCCAGTGCGGCATCATGAGGCACAGCCGAATTGTAGCACTTGAACTATTCCAACGCAACGGAGTCCCCTGATTTCCCTCAGTTCCTTCGACAAGGAGCATTCCCATGTCACGATACATCGCCACCCGCGCCATCAACGGCGCGCACACCGTAGTCAACGAATTCGAGGGCCTGCTCGGCAAAGCCCTGGCCGAGAAAGGGCCGGAGACGCCCATCTCCTTTCCCAACACGGCGTACTACCTGCCGTTCATCCTCGGCATGACGGGCCAGTCGGTCGAGAAACTCGGCGACCTTCAGCCGGTGCTGGAGAGGGCCAAAGGTCTGCTTCACCCGCCGCCGCCCGACCATCGCTGGACGCCCTATCTCGGCCAGACGCTCGATGCAGGGATGGCGACGCTCTTCGCCGAAGAGGGCATCGAGGCCGTGCGCTTCGCCTTCGGGGAGGAGCCGCAGAAACTGGCCGGCTTCAAGTTGGCCGGCGGCACGTCGTTCACCAGCCCCGAATTTGCCCTCACCCCTCCCCCCTCTCCCAGTGGGAGAGGGGAAGGGGGTGAGGGCGACGGCCACCTCAACGGCCCGATTGACGACATCCAACTTCGCTCGTGGGGCATTCAACTCGTGGACGGGCGCATGCCCGGCTTCGCCGCGATTGTCGGTTGCGCCAAGTCCAACGAAGTCGCGGTGAAGATCGTTCGCGAACTCCAGCGGCGCAACATCCTCACCTTCCTCTCCGGCAACGTCAACGGGCGGAGCATCATCCATCAATTGATGGAAGAGGGCGTCGAACTGGGCTACGACACCTACACCGTTCCCTTCGGCCTCGACACCTACAGCGCGATCTACGCCCTCGGCTTCGCCGCGCGCTCCGCGCTCACCTTCGGCGGGATGAAGGGCGGTATGGCGCGCGACATCTTGCTCTACAACAAGAACCGCGTTTTCGCGTTCGTGTTGGCGTTAGGCGAAGTGGACGACATCAAATACGCCACCGCCGCGGGCGCGATCAACTTCGGCTTCCCCGTCGTCGCCGACACCGTCATCCCCGAAATCCTGCCGACCGGCATCACGACTTACGAGCACGTTGTCTCAATGCCGTTCAATGAGATCGAGGGCAAAGACGACCAGGAACGCGCCGAGAAACTGGTGCAGAAGTGCATCGAGGTGCGCGGCGTCAAAATCAAATTGACCGAAGTGCCGGTTCCCGTTCCCTACGGCTCGGCCTTCGAGGGCGAGGTCGTCCGCAAGCAAGACATGCGGATCGAGTTCGGCGGCAAGCACTCGCGCTGTTTCGAGTATCTGCGGATGCTGGACTTCGACGCGATCGAGGACGGCAAGATCGCCGTCGTAGGGCCGGACTTCGCCGATAAGCCCGCCGGCGCGGCGATGGACATGGGCATCCTGGTGGACGTGGCCGGGCGCAAGATGCAGAAGGACTTCGAGCCGGTGCTGGAGCGGCAAATTCACCACTTCGTCAACTGCGCGTCGGGCATTCAGCACATCGGCCAGCGCGACATCGCCTGGATTCGCATCAACAAGGCCGCCGCCGACAAAGGCTTCACGCTTAAGCACTTCGGCGACAT